>CAYYCW010000013.1:0-18222 GCA_964470435.1 uncultured Treponemataceae bacterium | reverse complement strand
CGCGCACCTGCACCTCGTCGAGCGAGCCGTGCCGCTCCTTCCTGTAGCGCGCGATAAAGGGCACCGTGCAGCCTTCGTTCAAAAGGGAAACAACCGCCGAAACCTGCCCTGCTGTAATGCTGAGTTCAGCAGCGATTTTTTTAAGTATTGCCACCTCGTTTACCGAAAGGCTGTCAATCTGTTCCTGTGTAAATTCCATGATGATAAGGATAGCAAATTTGGGGGAAAGTGCAAAGCAGCTTTCAGCTACTAGTCGGCAGCGGGGCTTAGAACAAAGGCTCCTTACACTACCCCACAGGCTCCAAGCTTCTTACCTAGAAGAGGAGCTTCTTCTAGGATAGGATTAGCTTATAACAAAATTTTTTTCTTTTTGATAAACTTGATGCATGAGCCAAGAAAAAATTGCTGTCCTAGACTTTGGAAGCCAATACGCCCACCTTATTGCAAAGCGCTTTAGGGCGCTTGGCTTTTACTCAGAGATTGTAAGCCCCGCCGCGCCGCTTTCGGCATACAGGGGCGTAAAAGGCATTGTCCTTTCAGGCGGCCCCTCATCCATTTACAGCGCGGACGCGCCTACCTACAACAGCGCGATTTTCTCGCTTGGCATCCCTATACTTGGCACCTGTTACGGCCACTACGTTGTGGCAAAAGAAAACGGCGGCACTGTTGCAATGGCCTCTAAGGGCGAGTTCGGCTTTGCAAAGCTCAATAAAAGCGATGATGCCGCTTGCCCTCTTTTTGAAGACGTGGAATTTCCTGCGCAGGTGTGGATGAGCCACCAAGACGAAATTACAACCTGCCCTGCTGGCTTTAGCGTTGTAGCGTCCACGCCCGACTGCCGCATTGCCGCTGTGCAAAACATAGAAAAGCGGCAGTTTGGCTTGCAGTTTCATGCTGAAGTTAAGGACACGCCTTGTGGCAACACCATTTTTAAGAACTTTGCCCGCCTTTGCGAAATGCAGCAAAACTGGAATGAGGATAAAGTACTCTACCATCTTATTAATGAAATTAAGATTGAAGCTGGAGCGGAAGAAGCACCTAACGGAGGCCAAAAACCTAAGCGCAAGGTTCTTCTTTTTCTTTCTGGAGGAGTGGATTCAACAGTCGCCTTCGCCCTTTTGAATGAGGCCCTTGGGCAAGAAAACGTGCTAGGCCTCCATATTGACAACGGCTTTATGCGCAAAAACGAAAGCTCCGACATTACGCGCTGCTACAGAGATATAGGCTTTTCTAACTTTATTACGCGCGATGCCTCTGATGCGTTTCTTTCAGCTATAAAAGCTGAAACTGACCCGCAAAAAAAGAGGAAAGCTGTGGGAGAAGCTTTTATTAAGGTGAGAGATGCGATTGCGCAAGAACTCAACCTTAACGAAAATGAGTGGCTTTTGGGACAGGGCACGCTTTACCCCGATGTGATTGAGTCAGGCGGAAGCGAAAACGCAAAAACGATAAAGACGCATCATAACCGCGTTGAAGGAATACAAGCCCTTATTGAGCGGGGGCTTGTAATTGAGCCTCTAAAGGACCTTTACAAGGACGAAGTGCGCGCTCTTGGGCTTAAGCTAGGCTTGCCTGAAAAGCTTGTCTACCGTCATCCTTTTCCAGGACCTGGCCTTTCTATAAATGTACTTTGCAGCGATGGCGAAAAGGCGCGCTCTGAAAGCGATAAAAGCGATGAGCTTGCAGCGAACAAGTCGCTCACTGGGCTAAGCCTTGAGCGCTTCTTTAAGGAAAGAGGCGTTGCAGGCTTTGAAAGCATTTATGCGCTGCCTGTAAAGTCGGTGGGCGTTCAGGGGGATTTTCGCACATACGCCTTTCCAGCTTGCTTAAGGTTTGCGCTTAATAATAGCGGTTTTATTTACGCCCTGCCAGCGTGGGATGCCCTTGATAAAGCTTCTTCATACATTACCAATTCTGTAGCAAAAGTAAACCGCGCTGTTCTTCTTTTGTGGCAAAAACAAGACGCAAAATGCACGCTGCAAAGGGCGCGTTGCGAAGCGATTAGGCTTGACCAGCTGCGGGAAGCGGACGCTATTGTATTGGAGGAATTGCGTAGCGCAGGGCTTTACAGAAAGGTGTTTCAACATTTAACAATCAGCTTGCCACACGCCACGTCAGAGGAGCGTTGTTCAATTGTGCTGCGCCCTGTGGTTTCTGAAGACGTTATGACAGCGCGCTTTGCAAAGCTCCCTGCGCAAGTCCTTTTTAGGATTAGCGAAAGGATTGCGGCTTTGGGCTTTGTGGATGCTCTTTATTACGACATTACAAACAAGCCGCCCTCTACCTTTGGCTGGGAATGAGCTTTATAAAGCAAAGGTGTTTTTAGCCTGTAGCCTATAACACCCACAAGCAGCCAGTTGCGGCATCTAAGCTCTAAGCTATGCATCCCCTTCAAGCTGGTCAAGCTCACCTAGCCACAGGGCGGCGGATGCATCGCTCGGCATACGCCAGTCGCCGCGCGGGGAAAGGGTAACGCTTCCCACCTTAGGACCATCAGGCAGGCAAGAACGCTTAAACTGTTGCGCAAAAAAGCGGCGGTAAAACACCTCCATCCACTTAATAATCTCCGCGCGGGAATAGCGGCCTTCCTTTTCGCCCGCCTGCCTTATAAAGGCTTCTTCCGCCAAATAAAGGATTTTTGAAGGAGCAAAGCCCCAGCGCAACATATAATAAAGGAAAAAGTCATGAAGTTCGTAAGGGCCTACAATATCCTCAGTCTTTTGCGAAATATCGCCATCTTTAGGCGGAAGAAGCTCTGGGCTTACAGGAGTATTGAGCACAGCGCGGAGTGTTGCAGAAAAGGCATCATCGGCTGAAGTGCGACCGCTTTTCATTGTAAAGATTTGCGGGTTATCCGCGCAATATTCCACCAAAAAGCGCACAAGCGTTTTAGGCACTGAGGCGTTTACCGCGTACATCGACATGTGGTCGCCATTATACGTTGCCCAGCCCAAGGCAAGCTCAGACAAGTCGCCCGTGCCCACCACAATGCCGCCAGCCTGGTTTGCCGCATCCATCAATATTTGGGTACGCTCCCTAGCTTGGGCATTTTCGTAAACTGAGTTCATCTCTTCAGGGTCGTGCTCAATGTCTGCAAAGTGCTGCATTACAGCCTTACTTATGCTCACCTCCTTAAAAGATGTGCCGAGTACTTCCGCAAGTTTGCACGCGTTGTTCTTTGTACCGCTTGTCGTTCCAAAGCCGGGCATTGTAATGCATAGAATACCGCTCCTTGAAAAGCCCAAAAGGTCAAAGGCGCGTGCCGTTACAAGAAGAGCAAGCGTTGAGTCAAGGCCGCCCGAAATGCCTATAACGGCGCAGGAGGCACCTGTAAAGGTTAGCCGCTTTGCAAGCCCCGAGCACTGTATCGAAAGTATTTCGGCACAACGCTCACTTAAAGCTTTGCCTTCAGGGACAAATGGAAAACGAGATACTTCCCGCAAAAGGATTGCCGCGGGGTTACTATCCCGTATTTTAAGCGCGGTTTTGCTTGCGCTTGCGGGTGCAATAGGCCGCCCGTCGCCCGCGTAAATCACAGAACCGTCTGCCGCTGGGCGTACTTGCGCTGTAAAGGGCGTATCCTGCGGAGTTCGGCAAAGATTTATGGGCACTCTGACGTAAGTTTCTTCTATATGATTACGCTTTTTTGCGCCAAAGGTGTTTATGCGGCGGCGCTCCTGCAAAAGCCTAGACGTGTCAATATCTGCGCAAACAAGGCCTGACGTAAAGGGCGCGTTTTCAGCTAAAATCGCTCCATTTTCCGCAATCAGGCTGTGACCAGAAAACACCATGTCGGTAGAAGATTCACCCATGCCGGCGTCAGCGTAAACGTAGGCGCAAATGCCGCGCGCCGACGCATCAGAAACAAGGCTCCTCCTGTAGGCTGACTTGCCTACAATCTCATCGCTTGCAGAAAGGTTTGCAATGCACAATGCTCCTGCAAGCACATGCAACTGCGAAGGGGCATCGGGCACCCACAGATCCTCACATATCTCTACAGAGAATGAAACATCACTCATCTTTTCGTCGCAAAATATGAGGTTTGTGCCAAACGGAATGCCTTCAATTCCGAACACACATTGCGGTAATACAATAGGTTTTTCTGGGCCGGGAGAAAAGTGGCGCAGCTCGTAGAATTCCCCGTAATTGGGAATAAACGATTTGGGAACGATTCCCGCTATTTTTCCGCGCGAAAGTACCGCGGCACAGTTGTAGCGAGCGTTGCAAAAAGTGAACGGAAAGCCTACAACGGAGGCTATTGGCGCGTCGCGTGTTTTTTCCGCAATGTGGCGCACAGCTGCAAGCGCTACCTTCTCTGTAATCTCTTGCGCAAATAGGTCGCCGCAAGTGTAGCCTGTAACGGAAAGCTCAGGGAAGACGATGAGCTCCGCGCCTCTCTCCGCCGCCTCAAATATTAGCTTTATAATTTCCGCCGTGTTAGTCCTAGAATCGGCTACAGAGCATTCGGGTACAGCAGCAGCAACGCGCAAAAATCCGTGAAACATTAGCCTAAACCTTCCACAAGTTTAGTGTATAACGTTTTAGCAAAAAAATATATTGGTTTAGAGCTAGGAGCTCGTGGGATATATCAAGAAGAGTTGTGCTTCGAACTCTGCTTGCTTTACCTAAAATCTTATAGCTTTTGGTTTGTAGTTTAGAGCTTCCTTACAAATATATGGCATCTATCCGGCGATTTTTAGATGCAATCGTAAAAGTTTTTTGCACAGAAAAGCGCCCTTTATATTGTAAAAGGGCGCTCATTTTGAAAGAATTTTTCCTAACTAACCTTATTATTTTTTCTTCTTTGAGGAGGCAGAAGATGACTGCTCTTCTAGTACGCGCTTTAAGTCATTTTGTGCAAGCACTAAATATTCAGCAGGAAGGGAAGCGCCCCCCGAACCATTGTAGCGCGCAATAATTCTTTCAAGCAGTCTCCTAGCCGTGCGCCAGTTTTTTTGCTTAACGCGGATATGGGCAATTTCGTATTCAGCAGCAGTTACATACCTCATATTGTTTCTGTAACGCTCAATAATTACTTCGTAGTAAACTACGGCTGCAGCATAGTTGTTCCTGTCAAGCTCGTTTTGGCCTCTAAGGCTAAGCTCATGGATGGAAAGGTTTTTTGGAATTTCTGATTTTTTTGGCACCGTTTTGCAAGAAGATGCAAAAAGGGCAATAACAACAAGCAATACAAAGCTAAATGCGCTTAAAACGCTTGCTCTGCCCTTTTTATAGAAAAAATTAGCCATTATTCCCTCCAAACTGCTTAATAGCCTTTTGAAGCCTACTGCGGAAGGCGCACAGTTATTTCCACACGCCTATTTTGCGCGCGGCCTTCTTCTGTGTCATTGCCTGCAGCAGGGCGCGTGCCGCCATATCCTTCTGTTGTAATTCTATCTCGCGCAATGCCTGCTTGAATAAGGCGCTGCATAATTGTGTTAGCCCTTTCGTGTGAAAGCTGAAGCTCCCCTTGAGGCCTACCAACAGAAGCTGTATGCCCTTCAACAAGGAAAGTCACGTTGCCTTCCACTGCTGCAAGGGTTCTTGCAATTTCTGCAATTCTTGGCTCTTCTTCAGGCAAAAGCTGCGGGGAATCAGGAATAAAATGCACCCCATAAATTGTAAGCGTGACGCCGCCACCTCCGCGCTCGGATGTACCAACGCCTTCAATCTCCGTTTGCGTTAGCGTGCGCTCTATTTCACGGCGAATAAAGTAGTAGCTGTCATCCCTGGTTTGCGGGGTAATTTTGCCCCTTATAACGTCATCATCGCAGAGAATAACAACTTTGCCCTGCTCAATAAGGGCTAAATTCCCCTCATTTCCAAAAATGCGAAGATAATCCCGCCTTGAAATTACAGGATCTGTCTTAAAAATTCCGTAAACGCCTGTAGCCTTTATATATAGAGGATCCGCGCCCGCACGTGAAGTGCAGCTTTCATCTTCAGGTCTAGTGGCGTAAGAGACAATGCCTTCTTGCCATGCAGTTTGAGGAGCAACCATATTCCTTTCATAGGCAAGCGTCATACCGCTATCCCAAACCTTTGGAAACATTGAAGGGTTTAGCTTTGAGCGCGTAAACTCCCCATGCACAGGAAGGCTTCCACGCGCGTCAATGATAATACCTGTGTAAGCCCGCGTGGGCATTGTCTCCAAAGGCTTTTTAGGCTTGTAAGTGCTTTTGTGGCGTACAAAAAGCTGTCTTAAGCTAGAAAGCTCAACTGTGTTTGCCATTGTGCCGCTTTTAAGGTCCTGCGAAAACCACAAGGGCGTTCTTGAACCCCTGTCTATTAGCGCAAAGACTTGTGGAAGGCTAACCACCCCATCAGTAACTGAATCGCCAAGCGTAGTAGATGAATCCACAATAAGAGAAAATAAGGCGCTCCCAGTAAGTTCAGGGAGCTTTTCTTCTATAATTCTTAAAGCTGTCTCGCGACCGCTAGGCAAAATAATTCCTGAAGCTCGCGCGTCAAGAGTTACTGTAGATACGATATTCTTATTTTGCCAGTCAATTATATTTACCGCAGAAGCTGTATCAGATGTCTGGGCTGCTAGAGAAAAAAAAGGAACAAGAAAAAAAAGCGCTACGGCTATTTTTTTTATTTTACTCATACTCAAATCTAGTATCGGCTTAAAAGGCAGGAACTTTCAAGACCTTGCCAAGTCTTAATATTGCGTTCAAGTCAATGCCGTTTTTCTCAGCAAGCGTTTCCATCTTGATATTATACTCGCGCGCTATTGACCAAAGACTATCTCCCTTTTTAACAAGATAGGTTCCTGTAAATTGGGTGTCCGCGTTACCTTTTTTATTGCGAAACTCCTCCACATTATTAAGCCTAGGAATAAGGATATTTGAGCCTATTCGCAAGGCTTCCGGCCTTATGCCTGGGTTCCATTCTCTAATTAGATCGATGCTTACCCCATAATGACGGGAAAGCGCGTATAGAGTGTCTCCTGAACGTATTTTATAGACATAGTACTCAATTAAAGGCTTGCCAGAGTTAAGAATTTCGACAATAAGCTCCTTTTTGGCAGTAGGAATGCGCAACGCGTATTCCTTGTCTGGAGGTGTAATGGAATAGCGAAGAGACGGATTGAGGCTTTTAAGAAGATCAAAGGTTTCGCCGCTTTCCTTTGCAAGGACATTCAAGTCCACTGACTTGTTCACCATAATAACATCTAATTCTGAAGCAGGTGTTTCCTCACCCCAGTCAATTCCAAGCTCTTTGCTTTGGGAAAGGATTTCAGCTATTGCTAAAAATTTAGGCACATAATTCACTGTTTCCCTATAAAGATAGCCCCGCTCTGAAAGCTCCCAATAATCTGAAATGCCTGATCTTTTTATTGCACCCGTAACCGCAGCAAGCCCGCTGTTGTATGCCGCTAAAGCAAGATACCAGTCGCCAAGATAATTAAAATTGTATATAAGCTTGCGAAGGGCGGCAGTAGTGCTAATCCAAGGATCCCTGCGCTCATCTCGCCAGTCGTCAATATGAATGTTGTATCCTGCCACGCTGTTTGCCATAAACTGCCATATTCCTGAAGCACCTGCATTCGAAACAGCCCTTTCAGAAAAGCTTGACTCTATAACAGGAAGGTAAAGGAGAAAGTCAGGGGCACCAAGCCTGTCAGCCTCTGCAAGAATAAAGCTCCTGTATGGGGTTGAGCGCTTCATGACAACTGAAAGATACTCTAAACCCTCTTCAGTTAAAAATTCTTTCCTAAATTTTTCTACCAAGCTATTGTTTTCAGGAACAGCAATTGTAAGCTCAGGTATACGCTTTTGGCTTACAGGCTTTATATCCTTTGCAGCAATTTCGCTGCCAGCATCGTCTGCTGCTGTGCCATCGGCAGCTTCAACATGCACGACGCTATCGGCGCTTTCAACCGCTTCCATTTCTTTGCCTGCATTGGCAGAATCGGAAAAAGCGTCTTCTTCAGTTATTTTAAAAGCGCCGTCAAGCACCAGGCGTTTTTTACCCTTTCCCGCATCCGCTTTTTCTTCGCTACTAGGCGCAACGCTTCCAGGCTCTAAGAGCGTGAGAGCTCTTTGCCTAGCCTGCGAATAGCCTTGAGCGCAAACGGCTACGCTAAATGCAACTAATAAAAACAAAAAGCGGCGCAATGATGTCCACTTGAAGAAAGTCGGTCTTACCCTCTTATTTGAAAACAAAACTAGCAAAAAACTACTCAAATTTTTTCTCCATAATAGATGCCAGCCCATTCCCACCTTCCATGTATATTATCATCAGCAGGAAAGTTTACCTTTCTAAAATAAAGATACCACACAGACACATATTGATTCCACCCCGATGTGCGCAAATATGCTTCATAAGGCGTGGAAGATGAATCAAGGCTTGCATTATACGTAATTCTATTACCTCGCATAAAGTCCCTAAGCTTTAATTCCTTTTGGGATTCTTGCACACCAATGCTAGTATAGCTTTGCTCCCATGACTTGGCAAAAAAATTAACCTTAGCCCTGTACTTTTCAAGCTCATCGGGACTATAACTATCTATAGCAGCTTTAACGCTTTTTACAAGCTCGTCAAGTGAGGCAAAGGTCCAGTCTTTGGAAGAATTGCTATAGTCAATAAGCTGCTTTGCGTACGCGTATGAATCAAGGATGCCTTGAACTACAATATCGTATTTTTCAAACTCAAGGAATCTTTTATAAGATTGAAGCGAAAGCTCCCATTCCCCAATCTGCTCATAACAGCGGGCAAGCATAAAGTAAAATTCAGGGATATTTTTATCCTGTGGAAATTTTTCTATATAATCAGTATAATACTTAATTAGGTTTTCAGGCTCACGACTCATTTCTATAAGATTTTGAAGGCAGATTTGATAAACTGAGCTTCCTTTAATTGTGAGGTCTTCGTAATTGTCTAAAATCTGCTCAAAATAATAGGTAGCTGTTTCCGGTGAGTTTTGTTTTAGGTATATGTTTGCTGCCATTAAAAGCCACCACGCGGTATAGGGATCTTCTTCGCTTGAAATAGCATCTTCAGTAAGGAATGCAAGAAGCGCGGGCACATTGTCTGTAACTTCCAAATTTAGCGCAATGCGTTTTTTAAGTGTAAAGGCAGCTTCGGGGCTTGTTTCTTTTGAGTTAAGAAGCTCTACAAGTGTCTTCTGTTCCGCGCGGATTTCGCTATCATCAATGCAACTGACAAGATAGCTTTGCTTAGTTGTGCAAGATAAAAGCATGGCGGACAAACACAGAAGAAAACCTATAAATGCAAATTTAAATGCAAATTGTTTTAGCACGAGGCTAATATTATCATAACGGGGGAGACCGCTGCAAGCGGAAAAGGACAATGGAAAAAGGACAGCGTGAAAATTTATTGTATTTTCTTGCAGTTGCCTTTGTTTATACGGCAATGGCTTTTATTGTAGTTAACTCGACGCTTGTGTTTGCAGGCTTTAGATTTGCCAATCCCATACTGCCTGCCCTTGTGTCTTTTGCAGCCTTTGCGGTTGCAGCACTATCCACACTTAAATTAAGGAAAAGCTTTTTATTCTTGTTTGCCACATGCTTTTGCCTTTTAACTTCAGGGCTTTTTTTCTTTTTTTTCTTTGTCTCACGCCATAAAATGACAAGCGGCGTGCTATGGCCGCTTCTTGTTGTATTTTGTGGCTTTTCATTTTTGTTTGCCGGAGCAATCAAAAAAAGGAAGATTGTCAGCTTTTACTCTGTAATCGCCTTAGCCTTCATTATACTTGGCATTTGCTTTTTTCTTCTTTCTTCCAATATATTGTCAATTTCCCTTGCATCAGTTTTTCTATATTTTTTTATTCCATTTATTCTTATTTTCTTAGCTGCAGCAGGAGCATTCCTTAATAACTATGCCGAAAAATCTAATAAAGACAAATCTTCAATTGTAACGCTTTTCTCTAACCGCCAAGATTAAAGAAATAGTTAAGGAGAAAAACCTAAAAATATGGAGCGCCTGAAAATTAAAGAAAAAGTCTTTAAGCTTCTTTGCCTTTTGCCTATTGTTCTTTTTTTTAGTTGTGCGTCTTCAAATGTGCGCTATCCAAACAATGCCCAAGATCCTAATGCTATAATCTCCTCACCATCACAAGAAGGAACAATAATTTCGGCTCTGCCAGATGAGCAAATGCTAAAAAGCAAGCTTGACAGCGAAGCCGCTTTTTTTCTTGAGCTTGGCTCTCCTGAAGGAATACGCAAGGCTGTAGAGAAAATCAGAGTTGATCCTTCGGGAATGTCTGAGTTAAATCGTTCAGCGCTTGCCCTTGCATCAGAACTTATGAAAGCCCTTTATCCGCTTGAAAAAATTACTTGGGATGTTCCTTCAGTGCAAGATCAAAACATATATGCAAGAATTATAAGGGCGGCAAAGTCAGGCATAGCTGATTATTCAGGAGGAAATGACTTTTTCGCTCTTACCCTGCCAGCTCTTTCCCTTTTTTACACGCATTCCGATTCGCTTCCTCTTAAGGAAATGGACTTGGCGCTAGAAAGGGCTTTTGCCATAAACCCCAAATCTGTCCTTCCTTTATGGTTTAGGGCGAAGATAGCTGCAAGGCAAAATAGAAGCGGCGACGCTTATGAGCTTTACAGAAAGGCTTGGGAACTAGATAAAAGCTGCTATCCTGCAGGAGTTGGGCTTGCAGAAGCCCTTATCCGCATGGGAAACAATAGCCTTGCCCTTAATACAGCGCTTGCTATACTTGAGCGCTACCCGTCATATGTTGAAGCTATGCGAGTATGCGCGCAAGCCTATGCGGCAACAGGCAACTGGCAAGCAGCTGAAGCATATGTTAGTCAGGCGCTTAAAATTGAGCCTAACCGCAGCGATATTTTGCTTTTAAGGGCTCAAATCCTTGTAGAAAAGAAAAGCTACATGGAAGCAAATGCAATTCTAGATACTTCCACATACGTAAATAGCACAGACAGGGACTACCTTTTACTTAAGGCAAGAATAGCACTAGAATGGAGCAAAAACACTGCGCAAGCTGCTTCCTTTTTAGAAAGCGCGCTAAACCTTTACCCTAGGGATGAAGCGATACTTCTCATTGCAGCAAAGACGTGCTATGAAAAAGAAATAACGCTTAACGGCATGGACGGAAGAGCCCTTGCAATGCAGATCATTAGGCAAAATCCTAATAACAGCGAGGTATTAACCCTTCTTGCAAATGACTACATAGACTCACTCGAATGGCAAAACGCCTTAAGCACTGCAGAAAGGCTTTATTCTGTGTCGCAAAACGAGACATCATCCCTTATTTTAGCGCGCGCTTACGCGTACTCAGGGCAGAGCTCACGGGCTATGTCAATTATGCGACCTCTTTATGTTTCTAATCCTAATAACGAAGAAATTGCAGACTTATACATTAAGACACTTATAGACACAGGGGATTCTTCTGGAGCAAGAAGAATTATAGATTCTTTGATGGAAGGAGCTTCACCTTCCCTAAAGAGTAAGCTGTACTACCATTTAAGCCGCTTGCAAAGCGATCCTGAACAAGAGCTTTCATTTTTAAGGTCAAGCCTTTTAAGTGACCCAAGAAACGGGGATGCTCTTTTTGCAATGTTTTCGTGGTACTTTAGAGAAGGCGAATACCACAGAGCGCACTACTATCTTAAGCAGGCAGTCTCTGTTAACTCACACAACAGGGAATACGCAAGGCGCCTTTCTGAACTTGACGCCATGCTTGGCTCATAGCTGATTTAGTCTTTAGCCTAGTATACACGTCTTTCCCGGCTTTTATATGAATGCTTTTTTCCTAGCGTTTTGAGGCTTTTGCCTAGATTTTATACGGCTATTATGCAATAATTTTAATCTATGGCGAAAGAGAAGAATATCTTTGAAAAACTTGTTGAAGGCCTTGATCAGGAAGAGCGTAAAAGCATGCTTGAGCGCCTTTCTGATGTTGCAGAAATTGACTCAGCCATTTATGAAGCCCAGTCTGAAACTTCAAGGCGCGCGAAAGTATTTAACGGGATAAGCAAAAAAAGGATAAGCCTTGAAGACGAAGGCTTTATTGTACGAGTTTGGTTTAAGGTCCTTGCCCTCTTTTCTTCATCATCCGCAGAAGAAAAATACAGTGCCTACATCATTGCCGACCTTGGAAAAAGGCTTGCACAAAAATACGGTGCCTACATTCTTGTAAAAAGAAGGATGTACACAGATACCTTGTACAAGGCTCTAGTTTCACTGGAAAAGGTTAGAGCGTTTTTTGTTCCATATGTAAATGCGTATAATAATAATAGGGGAGATTTTTACATTCTTCTTTCTTCTCTTATTTCCCCTGAAGAAACAAAGGAAATTTCACAGGCGGCTGACCCCTTTAGCGAGCCATACGAAACCGACTTTAAGAGAGATATTTACTCTACATTTGTCAAAAAAGTGGATGACGCGCTTAACTTTTTTCCTTCAGATGAAAAAGAGAAAATCTACCAGGCAGCGCAAGCTGTTGAATGGCTTTCAATCTTTGCATCTTTTCCCCTAAACCAGATTATAATCCAGTTTTCAAACTTGACAGGCAAGGGACAAATGTGCCTTCTTGACATGGTTACTGGTGACTTAAAAAGAGTTTGCTCTATATTAGCTTCTGCTGTAAAAATACCTAGCCGCCTTATGGTAGCCCTTTTTGTGTTCTTAAAGCAAGAAAAGCTTGAAGACAACTCGTTTGCCTTTGACAGTGAATGTTCACAGTTTGTTAAAATAGCTGCTGACTATCTTAAAGACATTATCTCTTTTAAGAGTAAGATTCCTTTAACGGACTTTGTGCGCTTTTCAACTGGCGACATTTTATGGGATCCTGACATTGAGGTATACGGGGAGGACTGGTTTAAGCTTTTTAAGTCTGCATGGAAAGACAGGTTTGAGGAGCGCTTTGCAGAATGGAAAAAGCTAAATAGCGGTTATGCTTTAAGAAAGAAGGCGCTTACCTTTCTGGAATGCAGCGAACTACCCGCGCTAGAACATAGGCCATGGCAAGCGGCATGGATTGACTTTAAGTTCTATGGAGAAACTGTATTTCTTTTCTTAAAAGCCTTTTTTTTGGGAGTGTACCCTAGAAGAATTTCAAAAATTCTAAAGATAGTGCTTTCGGAAGGGGACTTTCGCAATAGAGAAGCCCTTGCTGAGTTTACAGATGCCTTTAGCGAGCTTGAACACGGCAGGGACAGTATTGAAAATTTTGAGCGCAGACTTTCACCAAAAGGGGACTTGGGTGAAGGAATTTCCATAGCTCTTAATGAAAAGCTAGGAACGCATGCCGGCAAAATAAAGCTGAATACTTTGATGGCGACAGTAAATAGCGAAGCTGATACTTTCCGTGACAACACTTTGTCAGCTCTTCAGAGCATTGACGGAATTTTAGAAGGAATTCTTAATGTGTCGCGCGGGGGGCAATACAACATTCTTTCTAACCTGGACACTATTCGAGGCGTTGGCAATGAAAACTTACGCGAAAACCTTGCTTATATAAGGGTAAAAATCCAAGAATGCATTGGAATTATAACCCAACTTAAAAAGGAATAACCAGCTATCCTTCCTTTTCTTCAAGTCTGTTTGCAAGCGCGCGCCGCGTTGTTTCAGCATAGCATACAAGGCAAGAGAAGAGGGCAAAAAGCTCTGCATAGAAACTTCCCATAAAGAAGGCGGTGCCCTTAGGTTTTCTAGCCTTGGCAGCACGGCTAATTTTTCCCCACGCGCTAAAAATTTCTGGTATAAAGTTAATTGCAAGCGCTAGCGTAAGCGCCGGGTTAAGGCGGCGAAGTGGCGGAAAAATCTTGGCTAAAGCTTCTTGTAACGTTTCAAAGGCTTCTTTTACTTGAAGCGGAGATGTTGTCTTAAAGAAAACAAGAGCGGAAAGCGCGGCAATAAAAAAGCGGTAAATGTAGAACAGCACGCCTAAAACGCGGTCGGTGCGCAGTTCTATAAAAGAAAATAATATGATACAGCTTTCACTGCTCACAAAAAGCTTAAATCCCGCATCAGCGGTAAAGTCAGGCGCTATTGCAAAAACCCTAAAAAGGGCGTATACCGCGCCAAGCACTAAGATAAGACGCAGTCGCCTTAGTTCAAGCAGGCTAATGCGCGCTACAACAAAGGCTATTGCGACCACACCTCCGCAGAAAATAGGGATAGCGGCTTGCATTGGCGGGAAAGTCGGCGAAGCAAAAATCGCCATACAGATCGCAAACTGAAAAACAAGCTTTGCAAGCGCGGAAAGCCTGTGCAGCGGGGTGTTGCCTTTTTTATAAGAAAAAAGCGCAGGGCTCATTTCCAAAGCATATCCTTAACGGATTCGTAGTTTGACAAGGGGTTTCTTATGCCAAATTGCTCCAAGTTAAGCCTCAAACCTTCTTCAGGCTCGCCATCAAAGCGGATGTGCCCCTTCTCAATGACGATAAAACGGCTGGCAAGCGCTAAAACCTTTTCAATTTCGTGGGTAAGCACAATGACGGTACGCCCTTCAGCTTTTAGCTTTTCAAGGATTTCGCACACTTGCTTAACACCTGGAAAGTCAAGGTTTGCAAATGGCTCATCAAAGATAATTGCTGAGCGCTCGAGGGCAAGCATTGAAGCAACAGCAAGCCGCCTTTTTTCCCCGCCCGACATAAGGCGTGCAGGGCAATCCTTCTTTTCTAAAAGCCCGCAAGAGGCAAGCGCGTGCTCTGTCTTTGCAGCTAGCTCCGCCTTTGGGCAACGGGCGCTTTTTAAGCCAAACTGCACATCCTCCTCAGGCGTTTCGCCGAGTATTTGCGCGTCAGCATCCTGAAAGACAATGCCGGGCTTTTTTTGCCTCAATTCCCCGTAAAGCGTTACTTCACCTGAGTCGGGCGCGTCAAGGCCTGATATAATGGACATTAGAAGCGTTTTCCCTGAGCCGTTAGCCCCCGCGACAACAATAAAATCGCCACGGTGCACATTTAGAGAAACACCGTCAAGGGCCCTAAGCTCCTTGCCATCGGGATAGGTTTTGAATGCTTTTACAATCGAAGAAACCTTGATTACAAGCTCTCGCTCCCCGTCCCGCGCCTCCTCAATATGCTGCATAGCTTTTGCCTAAGCCTGCAAGCGTTAATTCCGATGCCTTGCGACTACAAGCCTCATCTTTTTTGCAAGGGGAATGCCCACAATCAGCTTTATGATCGTTCCTGGAATAAACGGCGCGATTGCCAGCGCCCACACGTTGCTATCAGGAAAAAGCATACAGAAGCGCGCCGCCCCTGCCGCAAAGATTACAACCATAGAAGCTACAGCCGCAAAGCTAAGCCTGAACCACGAGACTTGAGCCTTTTTGCCTGCGATTAGCCCTGCAGCTATCGCTCCAAGAAAGTAGCCGATGAGAAAGCCACCCGTTGGCCCTTCGGTTATAACCGCAATGCCGCCCACTCCCTTAAAGACAGGAAGACCGATCGCCCCCAGCACAAGAAATATGAGCACAGCGGCGCCACCATAAAGCGGACCTAAAATGAGGCCTGAAAGCATGGCAAGCATATCTTGAATAACGATAGGGATTAAACCTGGAATTGGTATTTGTATAAAGCAGCCCGCAGAGATAATGGCTGCAAAAAGCGCTGTAAGCACAGCGCCTGACTTTACGTGACGCTTCATAAGCGAAGTTTAGCAAAAATAGGCAAAAAAGGCAATCATAAGCTAGAACAAAACCTGGGAGCTTGGAGCTGAAAGCACTAGGGCGTAGCAATAAGAGTTTGCATACAGCTCCTCTTTGCCTGCCACATATGCCTTCTTCATTTTGGCTCATAGCTCCTAGCCGGGAAACTATAAACTTAAAGGTTAAAAGCTTCCCGTCCTTCCTCTATAAATATCTGTTAGATACTATAGCGGCAATTGATTTTCGCATTCCACAAAAGTATATTTAATGTAAAAAATATTTTATTAAGGATACGGAATGAACCTAGGGACAAAATTCAAGGAAACAATATCGTCAGTTGTTCCGATTATGGCTATTGTCATTATTTTGGGACTTACAGCAGCGCCTCTTGGGCTTAATCTCATATTGCTTTTTATTGTGGGCGGCGTAATGGTAATTATCGGGCTGACTTTGTTTCTTGCAGGTGTTGACTTAGGCATTCTTCCAATTGGGGAAGCTGCGGGGGCTGCTCTTGTAAATAAGCGCAACCTTGCGCTCCTCCTTTCTGTAGCCTTTGTTACAGGCTTTTTTATTACCTCTGCCGAGCCTGACGTACAAGTATTGGCAGACCAAATACGCTCGGTAAACAACGCAATAGATAAGACACAGCTTATACTAATGATTTCAGCAGGGGTGGGCTTTTTTGTAGCCATTGGCCTTTTGCGTACTGTGCTGTCTATCCCCCTAAACATTGTGCTTGCAGTTTCATATGCCTTTGTGTTTTTTCTAGCCTTTTTAACGCCTGATGAGTTTGTGCCCGTTGCCTTCGATTCAGGGGGAGCGACTACTGGACCGATGACCGTGCCATTCATTATGGCGTTGGGATTAGGCGTGGCGGCAGTACGCGGGAACGATGATGACAGCTTCGGCCTTACAGGTGTTGCCTCCGTAGGGCCAATAACCGCCGTAATTGTCTTTGGCTTGATGGCGGGGTCAGGGAGCGAGGCACCTGTTGCTGAAGCTGCAGCTGAAAGCTCATCGGTTTTGGGAGCCTTTTTTGCGCTCTTGCCTGAAGTGTTTGCAGAAGTGGTGAATGCACTCCTCCCGCTTGCGGTGCTTTTTGTAATATTCCAAATTACGCTTGTCAAGATGCCGCCCATTCAGGTTCATAAAATGATCAAGGGTCTTGTATACAGCTTTATAGGGCTTATATTTTTTCTTGCAGGCGTAAAGGGCGGTTTTATGCCCGCCGGCACAACGCTTGGGGAAAGGCTAGGCGCCCTTGCCATGTCAGCTGAAGGCATAAATGGGTATACTGTGCTACTTGTAATTGTAGGCCTTTTTCTTGGCGCCGTTGTTGTTTGCGCGGAGCCCGCAGTCTGGGTGCTTACCGACCAGGTTGAAGAAATTTCAGGCGGTACAGTAAAGAGGCGCATTCTCCTCACAGCACTTTCTGCGGGCGTTGCGGTTTCAATAGGGCTTGCTATGGTGCGGGTAATGGCAGGATTTAGCATTTGGTGGTACATTGTGCCTGGATATCTTCTTTCCATCATAATGTCCTTCTTTTGCCCGAAAATGTTTACAGCAATAGCCTTTGACTCAGGAGGCGTGGCTTCGGGACCTATGACTTCAACCTTTATACTTTCCTTTACGCTTGGAGCGGCAGCCGCTCGCGAGGGGGGAAATCCCATAACGGATGCCTTTGGCGTTGTAGCCCTTGTCGCCATGACGCCTCTTATTGCAATCCAGATTGTGGGGCTCATCTTTCTAGGAAAAATGAAAGAGGGCAAGCAAAATAAAACTCAAGAAAGCTCACTTAACACCGAAAAAGCCTAAAAGAGACGGAGAGCAAAATGAGATGCGATCTTTTGACAGTGTTTATCCCCCAAAACGAAGGCGACCGCATAGCCTCCGCGCTTAAAGGCGCGGGCGCTGATGGATGCAGTATAACACGCGGGCGCTCGTGGTCTGAAAACGCCTTGTTGCAGCTTTTTGGCTTTGGCGACAAAATAAGGGATATTGTCTTTTGCGCTGCAACTGACGACAAGTTTTTGCAGCTTAAAAATGCTGTCATAAAAGAGGCTGAAAGCGAAAAGAAAGGCTACGGCTTTCTTTTTTCGATTAACATAACGCACATATACAGGGCAGGCACGATAAGCGAATACCCTGCATGCATGGCGGAGGACAAAGGCATGGGAGACAAAACGCACGAGGTTATAACCGCAATACTTAACAAGGGCTTTGCAGATGACGTTATGGCGGCGGCGCGCTCTGCGGGCGCTGGCGGCGGCACTGTCTTGCACGGTAGGGGCACGGCGTTGCCCGAAGACGCGTCGTTTTTTGGCATAACGCTAGTACCGGAAAAGGAAGTTCTTATGATTGTAACCGAAAAGGAAAAGACTAACGCAATCCTTAAAGCAATCAACGCCTTGCCGTTTTTAGCGCAGCCTGGAAGCGGAATTGCCTTTTGCATGGAAGCTGAAGGCTTTGCAAGCCTAGGCCAAACAGAGTGCTAGCCTCGTCTTGGCTTTTTATAAATATGCGCTCCCTTGACTTTTTTTTAACTTTGCGCCAGTATTCTTTTAAGTCTAGGTGTCTGTAGTTCAGTGGTAGAGCGCCAGATTGTGGATCTGGTTGTCGTGGGT
>CAYYCW010000012.1:0-18330 GCA_964470435.1 uncultured Treponemataceae bacterium | reverse complement strand
CCCAAAATATGCTAAACTAAAGCGCATGTCGCTTAACTGCGCTGAAATTGAAAAAGCCCTTGCGGAGTTACCCCTTAAAGGCTCCTTTGTGCAAGACATTGTGCAGCCTTCATACGATTCCCTTGCCCTTTACCTTTACAAGCCACCTAAAGACGGGGGGAGCAGGGCCTTTACGCTTTTTATTTGCCTTGCGCACAGCGCTTGCCGCATTCATGCTCTTTTTTCAAAGGTACCAAAGTTTGAAAAGCCCTTGCGCTTTATGGAGTTTTTGCGCTCAAAAGTGAGGGGCGCAAAGATTGAAAGCGCCGAGCAGCCAGGCTTTGACAGGGTTATCCGCCTTGCCCTTTCTAAGCGCGGGGAACCTTGCGTCTTCCTGTATATAAGGCTTTGGAGCGGCTCTTCTAACATTGTAGCTGTGGATGAGGACGGAACAATACTGGACGCCTTCTACAGAAGGCCAGCTCGAGGCGAGGTGACGGGGGCAACTTGGGCTTACGAGCCGCCAGCTACTTCTTCTATAGAAGAAACAGGATATGTTCCGCGCGATTTTGCAGCTCTTCTTTGCGAAAACCTTTCAAATGACGAGCTAAAAAAGGCGCAAGAGGCGTTAAAGACAAGCCAAATGCCCTATAACCGCGCCTTGGACCTTTGGCACGCAAGCTGCGCTAAAAGGCTTTCCAAGGCTAGCCTTGTAGAAGAGGCGCAAAAAAGGTTTGGCGCGGCCATTTTGAAGCACGAAGCTTCTTTAGAGAAAATGAAGGCAAGGCGCTCATCCTTTCTTGAAGCGGACAAGACTAGGCATTTAGGCGACCTCCTTTTAGCAAACCTCCATGCTGTAAGGCCAGGCGATGAGTTTATCGATGTGGAAGACTATGCGGCTGAATCCCCAAATTCCGTTGTGCGTATTCCGCTTAATCCTCGCATCTCGCCTAAGCAAAATGCTTTAGTTCTTTACGAGCAATACAAAAAGGCTGTTTCTGGGCTTAGCGAGCTGGAAGAAAGCATAGAGCTTACGGAAAAAAAGATTGAAGAGCTTAAAGAAAAGCTTGCAAAAATTGAACTAGAGGAAAACCCGCTTGCAATCCGCAAAATGCTAAAAAATGAGCTTCCAAAGCAGGGAAAAAAGGAGTCGAGCTTTCCCTGCCCTGCCTTTAGGAGAAACGGCTGGCTTATTCTTGTAGGAAGGAGCGCGAAAGAAAACGATTTGCTTTTACGCTCCTTTGTGCGCGGCTCAGACATTTGGCTTCACGCGCGCGACTGGAAGGGCAGCTATGTTTTTATTAAAAGCCGTTCAGGCAAAACCGTTCCTGGCGAAATCCTTCTTGACGGGGCGACGCTTGCGCTTTTTTATTCCAAGGGGCGCCCAAGCGGCGCGGGCGATGTGTATTGCACGCAGGTTAAGCATCTTCGCCGAGCAAAGGGTGCACCGCGCGGGACAGTTTTACCAATGCATGAAAAAAATATCTATATAAAGCTTGATTCTTTAAGGCTTAAAGCCCTTGAGCTTTGCAGAGAAATATAGAAAAATTAGCGTTTAATAGTTAATATGTTTTTTCAAAGCTATTGCGCATTTTTGAAAAAACTTGTGAAAAAAACTTGCTTGAAGGATCTTTTATGAGAAACTACAACAGATCAATTGGGAGAAGTTCAGCGGGGCACGTAATACTTCGCTTGGCGCTCGGCCTTTTTTTGCTTGCTTACGGCATTGTGACAGTTAAAACCGACGGTGTCTTTGCAGCCGCTGGCAACGAGGTTTTTGACGCTGCAAGAAGCATCTTGCAAGGAGACGCTGCAAACGCTGTTATTTTTATTATTGGCGTGTGCGCAATTATTGCAGGAGCAGGCGTGTTATTTTCTTTTTTTGTTCCTCCAGGCGTGATAGCTTCTATTTTTTATGCAATTGTGTTTATAATTTGGATTGTCGTTATAGTAATTGTAGACATTCTTGGCTCAGGCGGGCTTTTTAACGGAGCGCTTTTAACATTTAATACCTTTTTAAGCTTTATTCAGCGCATTTCCCTGCATTTGATTGTGCTTGGCGCAATGCTTGTTTCGCGCCCTATTTAAGCGAATTTTGCTTTTTGCCTTGACACAAGACAGCTTTTTAGAATACAGTGGTTTGCGATAATTTTGCAACTCACTTTAAGGTAATTAAAATGAAGACTATCTTTATAAATGAGCGTGATGCACAGCGCAAGTGGTATGTTATTGACGCTTCTGGAAAGCCTGTAGGTCGTGTTGCTGCAAAGGCTGCCTTTATTTTGCGTGGCAAACATAAGGTGTCTTTTGCGGCAAATCAAGAATGCGGCGACTACGTTATCATTGTAAACGCGGAAAAAGCATTAATGACAGGCGCAAAGGCTGAAAACAAGATTTATTACCACCACACAGGCTATCCGGGCGGTATTCGTTCTATAAACTACAAAAAGCTGCTTGCACGCCATGCGGATGCCCCTTTACGGCTTGCAGTAAAGGGAATGCTCCCCAAGGGAAGGCTAGGCCGCAAGCTTTTGAACAACGTAAAAATCTATGCTGGAGCTGACCATCCGCACGCCGCGCAACAGCCTTTGGTTATGGAACTATAATTAGGAGATTAGTATGAAAAATTTAGGCATGGGTACAGGCAGGCGAAAAACAGCTGTAGCGCGGGTTTATATACGCGACGGAAGCGGAAAAATCACTATTAACAACAAGGAGCCTGCAAGCTACTTTTCCACGCAAGACCAGGTGCAAATGGCTATGCGGCCGCTCATGGTTACAGCTTCTGATACCAAGTACGACATCCTTATAAACGTGAAAGGCGGCGGCTTAAACGGCCAGGCTGGAGCGTGTAGTCATGGCATTGCCCGCGCCCTTGTTCAACTTGATGAAGAAAACCGCACTTCCCTAAAGGCAAACCATCTGCTTACAAGGGATTCAAGAATGGTTGAACGCAAAAAATACGGGCAGCGCGGGGCAAGAAGGCGCTTTCAATTTAGCAAGCGCTAATTACTGCTTTTATAGACCTAAATTCCCATACTCTTGCTTGTATCTTTGCGCTAGGCAGGGTTTTTTGTGCCTTCAGCTTGGCGCAAAGCTTTTTTTTTCGTTTGTCCTTGCTCAATCTAAAAACGCCCAAACATTAAGTTAAAGCTTACTTTAACACATTTGCTCTTCATAGCCCTTTAGTTATCTGCTTAAATTAATTAAAGCACACAAGTAATACCGGAGGTATGTATGAAAAACGCAAAAAAGATTTGTGCATTATTTTTAATTGGGGGAATTGCCATGGCAAGCGCAACGGCACAAACGCTGGTTGCTTACTTTAGCGCCACTGGAAACACGGAGCGGCTTGCAAGGACAATAGCTGAGGCACTTGGCGCTGATTTGTTCAAGATTGAGCCTAGCGTTCCCTATACAAGTGCGGACCTAAACTGGAGGGACAACTCTAGCCGCTCGACAGTTGAGGGGCATGACAGCGCAAGCCGCCCGGCTATTGCCCGCTTGCCAGATGTTTCGCGCTACAACACTATAGTGCTTGCCTTTCCAATTTGGTGGTACGGGCCGCCTAAAATTCTCTACACCTTTGCAGAAAGGGTAAACCTTTCTGGCAAAAGAATTGTGCCTGTGTGCACAAGTGGCAGCAGCGGCATTGGAAACTCTGCTAGGCAACTTGCCGCTGTCTCCTCACCGTCTGCCGAATGGCTTAGCGGCACAAGGTTTAACTCAAGCGCTTCCGCCTCTGAAGTGAGGCGCTTCTTTGACAGCGTTCTTAACTAGCGGAAAATCTTTAAGCCAACGCAAGTGGGCACCCGCAGCAATATATTCCTTAATAGGATATGGATCAGATTGAAGCTACCCAGCAATCCTACAAGCGATAGCGCAGAAGGATTGCTGAGCTTGGCTGCGAGTTGCCCGGCGAGGAGTGATGCGCGGATAGGCTACTCCGCATGCGTTTATACTCTGGAAGCGGGTTATACCGCAAGTAATTATGGCGCTAAAATCCTTGCTCTGTAATCATAGAAGCCGCTTTACCCCCTTGCTTTTACGCGCCATATTTGCTACACTCTCTTCAACTCAAGCTTGCACTTAGCAAGCCGAACAAGACCGTTTGAGGAGAAAATTTTTGAGAAACTATGAGTTAATGGTTGTCTTCCCACTTGAAGAAGACAAGTTTAAGGAGCTTTCTGACGAACTTAGAGTGTGCGTAAACGAAAGCGGAGGCAAGATTGAATCCGAAGAACCCTTTGGAGACAGGGATTTAGCCTATGAAGTAAAAAAGCACAAGCGCGGTCGCTATGTTCTTTTTAACATAAGTTCCCCTGCGGAAAAAGTTATAGAAATTGACCGCCGCCTTAAGCTTGTGCAAGGCATTTTAACTTGGCTTATTGTAAGAAAGGATGAAAAATAAGCTGTGGCGGACATAAATCGCGTTACCTTGGTTGGAAGGCTTACCCGCGACGCTGAGCTTAAGTACACTACTTCTGGCGGAACTCCTGTATGCAGGTTTTCCATTGCTGTCAATAGATACCGCAAGGGCGACGACGGACGCGGCATCGAAGAAGCTAGCTTCTTTGATATTGTGGTTTGGGGACGGCAGGGGGAAGCAATAAAGCAGTATCTTGTTAAGGGAAAGCAGGTTGCCGTTGACGGCGAGCTAAGGCAAGGCCGCTGGGAGCAGGATGGTCAGCAGCGCAGCAAGGTTGAAATTATAGCGCAAAATGTTCAGCTTTTAGGCGGCAATCAGGGTGCGCCATCTTCTTCTAACGCAGGGTACACGCAGCAGCGCCCATCATATCAGCCGCAGCCTGGCGGTAGTGGGCAAGCACCGCAATCTAGTGAACAGTATGGGTATTCTGGGCAGGGGGCCAGAATGGATGAGGACTTCCCTGACGATGTTCCGTTTTAACACAAGGAGTTTTTTATGGATAATGAAATGACAAGTGAAACAATAAATGAGGATAGCTCATCAGTTGAACAAAACGCAGAGCAGCATAAGAGTGAGTCTCCTTATCGCGAAAGGTATAGGGATCGTGAAGGAGAAGAGCGCGGCGCAAGAAGGGGCAGGGTTTTCTTTCGTAAAAAGGTGTGCCGCTTTTGCAGCCAAAAGATGAAAATTGACTACAAGGACCCTGACACCCTGCGCAGGTACACTACGGAGCGCGGCAAGATCCTTCCGCGTAGGGTTACAGGAACTTGCGCTAAGCACCAGAGGCGGCTTGCGCTTGAAATAAAGCGCGCACGTGCCCTTGCCTTTTTGCCGTATGTTGCCCCGTAGCGCCTTGTGGAAAAGCCGCTAAACTTGTGAGGAGCTTTAAATGAAAGTAATTTTGAATGAAGATGTAAAACACTTAGGCGAAGAAGGCGACATTAAGGATGTAGCCAACGGGTACGCGAGAAATTATCTTTTTCCGAGATCCCTTGCTGTGCCGTGCAACGAGATGACGTTAGCTGTTTTTGAAACAAGAAAGGCGGAAATTGAAGCAAAAAAGCAAGCTAAGCGCGCTGATGCTGCAAGCCTTAAAGAAAAGCTTGAAGCTGCTGTTGTAAGCATTACAATGCCTGCGGGCGCTAATGGCAAGCTCTACGGCGCGGTTACTGCCCAAACTGTAACTGAAGCTCTGCGCGCCTTGGGATTTGAAGTTGAAAGAAAGCGGGTTGAGCTGCCGACTCTTACAATAAAGAGCGTGGGCAAATATAGCGCGCTAGTGCGCCTTTATGAAAACTCGCAAGCTCAAGTGCAAGTTGTAGTTTCTGCTCAAGGTGAGGAAGCTAAGGCTGATAAAGAAGAAGCTAAAAAAGAAAGCTCAGCCCAAGAATCGCCTACGCCTGAAAATCCTGCAGCCTCCACTAGCGAGGCAACTGCGGAAATGGTCGCGCCCTCAACGGAAAGCCACGCCTAAAGGCTGTAAGCTGCTGTGGCTTTTCCGTTTCCAAAGGATAAGCTTCCGCCCCACGACATTGACGCTGAAAATGCTACGCTTGGGGCGCTTTTGCTGGACTCTGATGCCATAGATGCTGTAATTCATTATATTCGTCCTGAAAATTTTTATTCAATGCAAAACCGCAAAATATTTGCGGCTATTCTTGCCCTCTATACAGAGGGCAAGAACGTTGACTTGATTACCCTTTCTGAAAAGCTGCGCCTTGACGGCGAGCTTGATAGCGCTGGAGGTCCAGCCTATCTTGCAAGCCTTACGGACACGGTGCCTACAAGCGCAAATATTGAATACTATGCGCAAATTGTTCTTGATCGCTCAATCCGCAGGAAGCTTCTTAGCATTTCTGCTAAAATTTCAGCAGACTGCCATAGCGAAACTGAACAGAGCAGGACAATCCTTGAAAACGCGCAAAAGCAACTTTTTGAGCTTACAGACGCAAGCCAGCTAGCACTTATCAATTCCCCAAAGGAGCTTATCCCTGATGCTATAGGGGCGATTGAGCGCCTTTACAAAAATAAGGATTCATACACAGGCATTCCTTCGGGCTTTTCTGACCTTGATTCCCTTACAAGTGGCTTTCAAAACTCAGAGCTAATTATAATTGGAGCGCGCCCCTCTGTTGGAAAAACTGCCCTTGCTCTTTCTATGGCGGCGAACATTGCTGTAAAGAAAAATGTGCCGGCGGCTTTTTTTTCTCTTGAAATGTCTGGAATGCAGCTTATGTTGCGTATTCTTTCTGCTGAAGCCCATGTTTCGGCGCATAGCATAAGGACGGGTTTTTTAAAGCTAGCCGAAATGGAAGTAATTCAGGATGCAGCCAGCCGCGTTTACGAAGCTCCCTTGTATTTTGTGGATATGCCAAACATGCGCCTTTTGGACTTGCGCGCTGTCGCAAGGAGGCTTCGCATTCAGTATGAAGTTTCAATTATCTTTATTGACTACCTTACGCTTATAACTAGCGAAAACACATTTGTTCCGCGCCACGAGCAAATTGCAGAAATTTCTAGATCACTTAAAGCGCTTGCGCGAGAGCTTGACATTCCAATTGTCGCCCTTTCACAAGTTAGGCGAGATGCTGAGGGGAAAATGCCAACGCTTGCTGATTTACGCGAATCTGGCTCAATTGAACAAGATGCTGATGTCGTTATGTTTCTTCACAGAGAGCGCGGCACGGGCGAAGAGATTGTTGAAACAAAGCTAATTGTAGCAAAGCAGAGAAACGGGCCTGTAGGCGATATTGACATTCTTTTTAGGCCAAAGTACACAGAGTTTGTTTCAAAAGAGCGCGAGTAATTTTTCATGGCAAGAGCTGCCACACTGTGGTATAATAAGGCTTGCGTTTTTATGAGGTTAATGTGAATGCGAAGAATTCGGTAAGCGCTTTTTTGTCAAGTTGCGGTTTTCCGCCTGCCTATCCTGACATCCATGCTTCTGTTTCAGCGCTTCTTTTTGACATGGAAGAAGGCCTTGCCGCAAGCAGCTCGCCTTTTAAGTCCGCCATGCCGATGATCCCCACTTGGATGTGCCCTCCTAGCTCATCTCCTAAAAATGCATCCATTATTGTAATTGACGCAGGCGGCACAAACTTTAGGTCAAGCCTTGTAACGTTCAACGCAGAAGGCGCGCCTTCTATCTCTGACATGCAAAAAACTTCAATGCCTGGCGCAGACCGCGAATATTCAAAGGCGGAGTTTTTTGAAAAAATAGCGGACAACATCTCGCGGCTTAAGGAAAGAGCATCTAGAATAGCGTTTTGCTTTTCTTACGCCTTTGAAGCCATGCCCAATGGCGATGGTAGGGTAATTGAAATGTCAAAGGGAGTCCGCGCGCCTGAGGTTCACGGCTGCCTTTTGGGTGAAAATCTTTCTAAAGCCTTGCTAGCAAATGGGTGGAACCATATTGAAAAAATTGTGCTTGTAAACGATACAGCAGCTGCCCTTTTTGCAGGTGCTTCAGCTGCCGTTAGCGGCAAGGTTTATGATTCATACATAGGCTTTATTTTGGGCACAGGCATAAACGCAGCCTACATTGAAAGCGCGCCAATACCTAAAAATGCTAGTATTCCAGACGCCTTAAACTTTGGAGCGCAGATTGTAGTTTGCGAATCAGGAAAATCCGATAAAATGGCGCGCTCATCCTTTGATGATGAGCTTTTTAGAGTGATGAACTTGCCCGCTCCCTACGAGCGAATGTGCTCTGGCGCTTTTCTAGGCCCGCTTAGTCTAATTGGGCTTAAAAGCGCCGCGCGTAAAGGGCTTTTTTCTTCAGATGTGGCGCTAGGGATTGAAGCGCTTAGCTCCCTTGAACTTAAAGAAATGGATATGTTTTTATCCGCGCCTTTCCGCAAAGACACAACGCTGGGGCAAGTATTTGCTGATGCTACTGACTTCGACATGGAAGCAGCTTACCGCATTCTTGATGCCTTTGTAGACCGTTGCGCTAGGCTTGCGGCTATTAACATAAGCGCTGCAGCTGTAAAAAGCGGCAAGGGCTTTAACCCCGCAAAGCCTATTTGCATTCTATGTGAAGGCACAACATTCCTTAAAACGCATAATTTGCGCGATCGTGTGTTAAGCTACCTTTACCAAGAGCTTACGCTTAATTGCGGAATATGGCATGAAATTGTTACTATGGACAATGCTGTAACGATTGGCAGTGCCGTTGCAGGGCTTAATTTAAATATTTAACTATAGGGCTAGAAAACAATGATTATTCCACTTGCCGCTTCGATTGTTGTTTTGCTTGTTATAATTTCCTTTTTTCTTTCAAACAGGGGAAAAAGGTCTGCAAGCTTTTGTAAAATGCTCCTTACAGGACTAGAGTCAGGCTTTAGCCTAAATCAGATTTTATTTTTGTATAAAATAGGAAAGCGAGTGGACTTTGAAAACTGCACTACCCTATTCCGCTCTCCTTCAGTGCTTGATAAGTGCATTGCAGAGGTTGTAAGGGAAGCTAAAAGCACAGGCAGTGAAACGGAAAAGGGCATGCAAAAAATGCTTTCCCTTCTTTATGAACGCAGGCGTAAAATGGACTTAGACCAGTCTATCAAAAAGCGCGGGATTATAACAACGCGCTATATTAAGTCTGGGCAAGCAATTTCCATTGTATCTCCTGGCATTGGCGTTTTTTCATCAAAAGTTATTTCTAATTTTCCTCAATACTTGGTTATAGATTTTCCTCGCGCGCCCCTAGTTACGTCCACTAAAATCGAGTGGGAAAACAAGCCTGTAACGGTGTATTTTTCTCATGCTAATGACGCATCTTACGCTTTTTCATCTATAATCCTTCCATATGAAAGCGGCCACACAAAAGCCCTTTTAAAGCTTAAGCATTCAGATGATCTTGTTAGAAGCCAAATGCGAAAAAACACTCGCATAAAATGCGCAATTCCCGCGCGCCTTTATATTATGGAAGATACTAAGAACGCTTTAGAACTTGAATCAGAGCCGGGAATGAAATGCATCTTAAAAAATTTATCTTGCAAAGGCGCTATGATCCTTATTGGCGGAAAGGCTTTTGTAGGCATGAAAATTAAAATCCAGTTTGTAATTCAAGGCGAGCTTATAGCAATGGCAGGAATAGCTAGAGGCGTACACTACAACGCTTCAAAGAACCGCTCTATTATCAATTTTGATTGCACTAGCATGGATCCAAAAATGAAAAATGATGTTTTAGCCTTTATTTACAATGCGCTGCCTGAAATTCAAAAAGAATATGGCGATTCCGAAACCCTTGAGGATCTATTGCTTAAAGACAGTAGCAATATTCCAGATTTTGTCACTACAAAGCATTTAAAAAATAATCCTTAAAACAAAATTTAAGTGCAAAAACTCTAATTTTGCCAATAAATTGTTTGGGAGTATCCCGCAATGCCTTTAAGTATTTTTGAGGATAACGTGGCAAAAAAAACACAAAAAAAAGAAAGCGCCAAGCCGCGCCCTATATTTGTTTTAACGGCAACAATTATCTTCGTGTTGCTTGTATTTAGCCCAGACATTTTTCCTGTTTTCCCGCGCAAAGCCTTATCCGCTATTCTTTCATGGACAGGCGCTATGTTTGCCTGTTCTGTGCTGGCCTTTTGCTTGGCGGCAAAAGCGGGCAAACGCGGCTTTAAGGCGCCTGCTAAGGCGTTGTTCTTTCTAGATTCTAAAAAGCTTTTTTTTGCTTCCCTTTTTACAGGAGTTCTTATAGGCTCTGTGGGCCTTTTCCGCATACACAGGGAAGTTTTGCCGCCAATAACGCTTAGCCCCCTTGAAAGCGTTACATCGGCCATTGTAAGGCTAACAGGAGATCCCGTCCCTTGGGGAAAGGACTTTTACCGCGTTGAAGCTTCCATATTGCGCTTTTTTTCAGATGAGAATGAGTTTTCCGCCTCAGGCAACATAGCGCTTTTAATTCCAAAAGCCCAAGCAGAAGCTGCCCTTCCAGGTCGTTTTTCCTTAGGGCAAAAGGCGCTTTACCTTTCAAAGGGCTCTGTAATTAAGTGCAGCGGCTCTATTTCAGGCGCAAAAAAAAGTGCCTCATCCCATATTGTATTTAGAGTTGCGCAAATACTAGAGGCTAGCGAAGCAGTTTCCATAGTTGAAAAAGCCCTTGCCTTTAGAGCCGCCTTGCGCCTTTCTTTAATGAAAATGCTTTACGGCTGGGGGGATTCTGGCGGGCTTTTTCTTGCGCTTTGTTCAGGTATGCGAGAGTTTATGGGAGATTCAGTATCTGACATTTTTAGGCTAGCGGGCCTTTCACACGTACTTGCCCTTTCTGGAATGCATTTAAGCATTTTAGGAGGCGCTACCATGTATATTACTAGCAAAATAGCAGGCAAGCGACTTGCTTCAAAAATCACTCTTTTAGCGTTAGCGCTTTTCCTCTTTTTTGCGGTGTCATCGCCTTCCCTTTTACGCGCCTTCCTTTTTGCCGTAGCCCTTACTGCAGTGCGGCGCGCGGGCTTTCAGGCGGAGCTCCTTCCTGTGCTTGCGCTTGTATTTTGCATTCATATTCTTATTAAGCCTTCGCACATTTACTCGCTATCCTTCCAGCTTTCATATCTTGCAACGGCGGGTATTTTTTCCATAGGAGTGTTTTTTAAGGAGGCACTCGATTCCTTCATTCCAAGCAAGCTATGCAATTCCATTGCAGCATCACTTGGAGCGCAAGCAGCAGTTTTTCCAGTTTCAATGGCAACATTTGCAATATTTGCCCCCGTTGGAACGCTTGCAACATTAATCCTTTCAGCGCCAATTTCTATTTTTATGATTTCAGGGATTTTTTGTGCTTTGCTTTCAAGCATTTTCCCATTTCTTTACTCCGTTTGCGGCTTACTCATGAAGGCGCAATACGAGCTAATTTACAAGTTAGTGCACTTTTTTTCGCGCTTTCCTACAATTACCGCAGGCAACAATCCATTATTCGCGCCTTTTATCATGCTCACCCTGTTTTTTCTTTTCTTTGTAGCGGGGATGTTCGCCTTGCACTATTTGAGGCAACAAAGGAGGGCAATTTGTGAACTTACCTGACTACAACTCGCCTTCATCCCTTAAGGCCTTCCTTGAAAGCCGCGGCATGGCAATGCGCAAAAATTTAGGGCAAAACTTTCTAATAAACGCCCAAGTTAGGGAAAAAATCCTTGACGCGCTAGAATTATCCCCCGGCAAAAAAATTTGGGAAGTGGGGCCAGGCATTGGCTCAATGACAGCGGGAATTTTAGAGCGAGGCGGAGCCCTAACCGCTTTTGAAATTGACAGGGGCTTTGCTTGCATTTTACGTGAATTATTTGGCGACAACGCAAACTTTACCCTAATAGAAGGCAACGTGCTTAAAACTTGGAAAACCGCCGCCGCCCCTTTTTTTAACAAGGGGAAAGAAAAAAATGAGCAACTACCGCTTTTTTTTGGAAATCTTCCATATAATATAGCTGCAACCCTTTTAGCATCCTTTATTGCAAGCGGGCTAATTTTTCCACGCATCGCAGTTACTGTGCAAAAGGAGGTCGGAATGCGCATTTGCGCAGCCGTCGGCAGCAGCAATTACTCGCGCCTTTCTGTAATTTGTAGCCGCTTTTATGACTGCTCAATTAAGTTTGATGTAGCGGCGGGAAACTTTTGGCCGCGCCCCAACGTAACTTCCGCCTTAGTCATAATGAAAGAAAAAAAAGAAAAGACAAAGTGCAAGGATGATGAGCTTTTTTTTTCTGTTGTGCGCGCCCTTTTTTCTTCACGCAGAAAAACCCTAAAAAACGCCTTTGCAGCCTGGCTTTCCCAAAAGCTTGGTAGTAGAAAAAATCAAGGACAAGTCGCTGATTTAACTAGCTTAGCACTTCAGAATGCGGGCATAGATGAAAGGGCGCGGGCTGAAAACTTAAGCGAGCAAGAGTTTTGCGCCTTAGCCGACGCAAGTTTTGAAATTTTGCAGTAAAGCTTAGTAGCTTTTAGCTTTCATGGAAAAAGAAGCAGAGTTTGTGCACAGAGCACGCCTTGCTTTACACACAGGCTTCCATCTAATCTCCCCTTGATTTAGGGCGCGAATTTGTGGTAAAAATGTTTTAGTTTTAGCATATAAATTAGTTTAAGGAAGCGTTTTCCCTATGGAAAATATTGCAGAACAAGACATAAAGCCCATCGACTGCCCACCGAACAAACCGCACCAGTTTTCATTTGAAAGCGGTGTTATAATTACCCATATGGAGCCTGGCAGGGCTGAAGGCGTGCTTAAGGTTAGCGAAAACAGTCTTAACCCTCATGGAATGGTGCATGGCGGGGCGCTGGCGACATTGGCTGATACAGTGGGCGGAATGTGCGCCCGTGCGCGAGGCAGAAATTGCGTTACAGCAAACAATAGCATGGAGTATCTTAGGCCAGCTTCTGGACCTCTTATCCGCTGTGTAGCTACGCCAAAAAAGGAGGGCAACACGCTTGCTGTAATTCATGTGGAAATGCGTAACGTGGACGATGAGCTTGTGGCCACGGGGACTTTTAGCTTTTTTATGTTTGACAAGCAAGGGAGCTAAAAGTTTTCCACTAGCATTAAAACAAAGCCGCCAAAAGCTATTTTTAAGATTTTAGCAAGCCTCGCGGCAAAATTGGCTAAAGCTTATGCGTATTGCCAGTGATTGACTTTATCTAGAAAAGAGCGCAAAATATCTGCGCCTTTGACAAAAATTAAAAATTTGTAAAAGGCGCGGGGCTTATGGAGTTTTTATGGCTGTTGTTGTAATTGGAACGGGGATGGCTGTTCCAGAAAAAAAAGTAAAAAACGATGAGTTGCCTGCATCTCTTGAAACTTCAGACGAATGGATTTATTCGCACACTGGCATTAGAAGCCGCTACATTGCAGGCGAGGGAGAGACGACAACATCGCTGGCCACGGCTTCGGCAAAAAAGGCCCTTGATAAGGCGGGGATTGACGCGAGCGGGCTTGACTTGATTGTCTTTACATCAAACACGATGACTTATGCCTGCTTTCCTACGGAGGCTTGTCTCCTTCAGGCTGAGCTTGGCGCAGAAAATGCCATGTGCTTTGATGTGCTTGCGGGCTGCACGGGCTTTGTCTACGCGCTAGACGTGGCGGTATCGTTTATGGAGCGACACGGCTACAAGCACGCGCTTGTGTGCGGCACAGAAATACTTTCTAGTATTGCAGATTGGACAGACCGATCTACTTGCGTCCTTTTTGGAGATGGTTCTGGCTCTGTTGTGCTAGAAAACACAAGCGCTACAGGCACTGACGTGGGCGAGCGCGGCATAAAAAATATGTATCACAGCTCGGACGGAAGGGGAGGCAAGTTCCTTTACAGGGAGCACGGCAGCTTTATTAGAATGGATGGCCAAGCTGTGTACAATTTTGCCGTGGGCCAGGTTTCCGGCATAATCAAGCGGCTTATGGCAGAAAACTCCCTTACTATTGATGACATTGACATGATTGTTTGCCACCAGGCTAACGCCCGCATTATTTCTGCAGCCGCAAAACGCCTTTCCTTTCCGCTTTCTAAGTTTATCTTTAATATAGAAGAATTTGGGAACACCTCTACTGCTACCATTCCCATAACGCTTACGTTGCTTGAAGAACGGGGAGAGCTAAAAAAGGGAATGCGCATTATACTAGTTGGCTTTGGCGCGGGGCTTACTAGCGGCGGGGGAATCGTTGTATGGTAACAAAATACGTCTTTCTTTTTCCAGGACAGGGGGCGCAGTTTCAAGGTATGGGCGTTGACTTATATGAGTCATCGCCTGCCGCTAAAAGCTGCATTGACACGGCATCAGATATTGCGGGGGAGGATGTGCTTTCCCTATTGCGTGACTCTCCTGCGGATGTGCTTTCAAGAAGTGACAGGTGCCAGCTTGCGGTTACTGCAACTTCCCTTGCTGTTGTTGCCGCCCTAAAGGAAAAAGGAGTTGAGCCTTACGCTTGCGCGGGCTTTAGCTTAGGCGAGATGCCTGCATTGTATGTTGCAGGAGTTCTTTCATTTGAAAACGCGATAGCTGTTGTAAAGAAGCGTGGGGAAATTATGCAGCGCGTTTGCGAAAGCATTGCAGAGCGTTCCGCAGGTCGCGCACCGGGAATGGCAGCGGTTATGGGCCTTGAGGCGGAAAAGGTTATAGAGGCTTGCGCATGTATTGAAGGCGTTTATGCCGCCAACATGAATAGTGCGCGCCAAACTGTTGTTTCAGGTACGGCGGATGCCCTTGACGCGGCAGAGGCGGCGTTTAAGGCTTTAGGCGCGCGCCGGGTTATGAGGCTTAGCGTTGCAGGCCCTTACCATTGCCCGCTTATGGAGGAAGCGGCAGACGAGTTTGCAGGAGTACTAGCTCCTGTTGCCTTTAACGACCCAGCTATTGCGCTTTTTTCTAACGTAAGCGGAAAGCGCGTTTTTTCTGGGGAAGAAGCTAAGTTGCTTGCTGTCAAGCACTTGGTTCAAGGTGTCTTGTGGACAAGTGAGGAAAGGGAGATTCAGGCTTTAATCACAACAGATACGGAAAGCGAGTGGCGCGTTCTTGAAACAGGGCCTGGCAAGGTGCTTTCAGGTCTATGGAAAGAAACCGACTTTGGCGCTAAAAATCCTGCGACCCCGTGCTGTTCTTGGACTAGCATTGCGGGATTGTAAATGAAAAGGCTACTGGCTTGGAGGATTTAATGTTATTAAAGGAAAAAAAGGCGCTTGTAACAGGCTCATCCCGAGGCATTGGTAAAGAGATTTCCAGGCGCTTTATTGAAGAAGGAGCGGAAGTTTGGGGGCTTTGCACTAAGCCTTCCGCCGCCCGAGAGGAGCTAGAAAGCCTTGCCAAAGAAAAAGGCTCGCTCTTTCATGAAATTTACGCTGACGCCGCTGACAGCGACAAGCTTGCCTCTGCTGTCAAGGCAGCTATGGAAGAATCTGGCGGCTTTGATATTCTTGTAAACAATGCGGGCATTACGCGCGATGGGCTTTCAATGCGCATGAAAAAGGAAGACTGGGACACTGTGCTTGCTGTAAACTTAACTGCAGCCTTTCTTGTCTCTCAGATTGTCACTAACGGAATGCTTAAAAAGCGAGCAGGCTCCATTATCAATATGTCTAGCGTTGTGGGGCTTCACGGGCAAGCTGGCCAAGTAAACTACGCCGCAAGCAAGGCAGGCTTAATCGGCTTTACAAAAAGCCTTGCTAAAGAAATTGGCGGGCGCGGCATTCGGGTAAATGCCATTGCGCCTGGCTTTATAGAAACCGACATGACGCGGGAATTAAAAGAAAGCTTAAAAAGCGGATGGATTGAAGAAATACCACTTAAGCGCGCAGGCGTTCCCTTGGACATCGCAAATGCTGCCGTGTTTTTAGCTTCGGAGTTGTCGGCTTACGTTACAGCGCAGGTTTTGTGCGTTGATGGCGGAATGGACGCTTAAAGCGCCTAGATACTAGCAAGCTGCTTTTTTAGGAGAATTAAATGAATAGAAGGGTTGTTGTAACCGGCTTGGGCGCGGTAACTCCTATTGGAAACACTGTAGCGGAAACTTGGGCGTCTGTCCGCGCGGGCAAAAGCGGAATTGCTAAAATCACCGAGTTTGACCCATCCGACTACGCTTGCCAAATAGCGGGTGAGGTTAAGGACTTTAACCCAGCCGATTGGATGGACAAAAAAGAAGCAAGAAAGATGGGACGCTACACGCAGCTTTCTGTTGCAGCCGCCGTCCAAGCCATGAAAGATTCAGGGCTTTCTGAAAGCGCTGTAGACGCTAGCCGAGCGGGCGTTATTCTGGGAAACGGAATAGGCGGCTTTGATGTGATTGAAGCTTCCATGAAAAAATATTTTGATCTTGGAAACAAGAGAATCCCTCCTTTGAGCATCCCGATGCTTATTCCAAACGAAGCTGCTGGAAACATAAGCATGATTTTGGGGCTTCACGCGCCTTCATGGTCGCTTGCAACGGCTTGCGCTTCTGGCACGGACGCGCTTGGCATTGCCCTTGATCAGGTGCGCTTGGGCCGCATGGACATTTGCCTTTCAGGAGGAGCTGAGGCTGCTATAACAGGGTTCGGCATTGGCTGCTTTATTGGCTTGCAAACCCTTGCCACTTCTTACAACGATTGTCCAGAAAAGGCGAGTCGCCCGTTTGACAAAAAAAGGGAAGGCTTTGTAATGGGAGAAGGAGCTGCAATACTCGTGCTTGAAGAATACGAGCACGCAAAGGCGCGGGGCGCACGCATTTACGCTGAATTTGCAGGATACGGCGGCTCATCAGACGCTTACCACATTACAAGCCCGGACCCGGAAGGAACAGGCGGCGCGCTTGCAATTCGCAACGCGCTTATCGACGCGGGGCTAAAGCCTGAGGATGTTCAATATTACAATGCTCACGGTACAAGCACGCCGATAAACGACCCTACGGAAACACTAATGATAAAAAAAGCCTTTGGCGATCACGCATATAATATGAAGATTTCTTCAACAAAGAGCATGACGGGGCACTGTTTGGGAGCGGCGGGCGCTGTTGAAGCCCTAATTTGCATAAAGGCGATTGAAGAAGGCTTTTATCCGCCAACGATAAACCTAGATGAGCCTGATATTGAAGCGGGTTGCGACCTTGACTATGTGCCAAACAAGGGTATTGACGCTGCCGCCGAAGGCGGCATTTCTTGCGCGCTTTCTGGCTCCCTTGGCTTTGGCGGACATAACGGTGTTGTAGCCTTTAGGAGGATTTAAGCCTATGGGCATAACGAATATCAAGGACTTGCTACCACACAGGGAGCCCTTCCTCTTTGTTGACGAGATTGTTTCCGCCGACAAGGAGGGAAGCGTTTCACTGCACACGTTTACAGAAAACGAATTTTTTTTTAAGGGGCATTTCCCCGAATACCCTGTAGTGCCCGGCGTTATCTTGATTGAAACTATGGCACAGTGTGGCGGTGCTGCATTGAGCTCGCAAGGCGTGTTTCCAGAAGGCTCGCTCTTTTTTCTTGGAACGGTGGACAAGGTAAAGTTCCGCAAGCAGGTTAGACCGGGCGACACAGTGCGAGTTGAAGTGAAAAACTTGCGCATTTCTGCAAAGATGATTAAGCAGTCAGGCGTAGCGTATGTAGGCGATGAGGTTGCTGCTGAAGCTGAATGGATGTGCCTTGTAGGAAAGTAGCTTTGGCAATTAGATTTCTTGAAGCGTGCATTTTCTTAAAAAGGAGTAAAACATGATTATAAAGCCTATGGTGAGGAGCAATATTTGCCTTAACGCGCATCCCGCGGGTTGCGAAAAAGCTGTCTTGAATCAAATAGCGTACGTAAAAGAAAAAAAGGCAAAAAGGCGAAGCGTGGAAGAACCTGCAAACGTGCTTGTTCTAGGCTGCTCAGGCGGCTATGGGCTTGCAAGCCGTATTGTCGCCGCCTTTGGCTACGGCGCGCAAACAATAGGCCTTTCGCTAGAAAAGGCTGGAACGGAAAACAAGGGCGGCACGCCCGGCTGGTACAACAATCTGGCGTTTGATAAGGCGGCTGCCGCCGAAGGGCTAGACTTTTTGACACTAAACGGCGATGCTTATTCCGACAGCATAAAGGATGAGGTTGTTCAGGCAGCAAGGTCGCGCGGCATACGCTTTGATCTTGTTGTATACAGCCTTGCAAGCCCCGTGCGCACGGACCCTGACACAGGCGTTATGTACAGGTCCGTGATAAAGCCGATTGGCTCAAGCTTTGCCGGTAAAACCTTTGACCCTATGACAGGCGAGCTCAAGGAAATTAGCGCAGAGCCAGCAACAGAAGATGAGATTGCGGCCACTGTAAAGGTGATGGGCGGTGAGGACTGGGAGCGCTGGATAGACAAGCTAAGAAGCGCCGATGCGCTTGCAGAAGGTGCCATTACGGTGGCTTATTCCTACATTGGTCCTGAGGTATCGCAGGCTATTTACCGCCGCGGAACAATAGGCAAGGCAAAGGAGCACTTGGAAAAAACCGCC
>CAYYCW010000011.1:2959-19748 GCA_964470435.1 uncultured Treponemataceae bacterium | reverse complement strand
TTAGCGCTTGCTCAAGAAAAACTGCCTCATTTTTAAGATAATAGAACTTTTGGCCTGAAACTTTTGCCGCCTCCTCAAAGTCGAGCAAGTCAAGGGCAAGTCCAAGCTGAACGTGATCCTTTGGCGTAAAAGAAAAGGCAGGAGGTTCCCCACAGCGACTTACCTCGCGATTGTCGCCATCATCCTTGCCAATGGGAGATGCCGGGTGCGCCATGTTAGGGATTTTCCGCGCTTCAGTTTCTAGCCTTTCTTCTATAATGGTGAGCTTTTCTGTAGTTGTAGCAATTTCATCCTTTATACGCTTGCCTTCGGCAATAAGCTCAGAGCGCTTGTCGTCGCTCACCTTTTCTTTCATTGCTCGCGCATTGGCATTGCGCCTTTCTTGCAAGCCCTGAAGAGCAGCCGTAAGATCTAGGCGCTCATTATAAAGGGATGCTACAAGGTCAGCATCAGCATTTACATTTCGCGCAGCAATATTAGCCTTGACAGCTTCAAGGTTATCCCTAACAAATCTTAAATCAAGCATGGACTTAAGGATAGCAAGGGTAAAAAGCATTGTCAACAAAGGGCGCATGATGATAAGCCTTCTCCTATTATTTGAAAAGCAGGAGTGAGCTGCGGTTTGTGCCTAGGAGAACCCGCAAGAGCAAGCTCGCTAGGATTTGCCCAGTGGTTTCTAGCTTCTTTGCCATGATATGGGTTTATCCCAGTCAAGGAGTCAGCTGTAAGGCTAAGGAAAGACCTGCTTAAATCCTTGACACAGGGGCATAGTTTTTGAAAAAATAGGGTGCTTGTCTTATGGAAATGGAGTTTGCTAGGGAGCTTAACGGCTTTATTTATAATCCGCTTTTTTTATCCGCGCTTGCAAGCTGGCTTATTAGCCAGTTTATAAAGACGGTAATAGGCTTGATTTTTCACTCCGTTTCTAGTGCAAAAGAGCTTGTTGAATCTCTTTTGTGGCGGACAGGGGGAATGCCTTCAAGCCATTCCGCCCTTGTTTCTTCCATTACAACTTCAATAGCGTTTAAGTGCGGAATATCCTCTGACCTTTTTGTCTTTTCGTGCTGCTTTTCACTTGTGGTTGTGCGCGATTCAATGGGTGTAAGAAGAAGAAGCGGCCAGCAAGCCCATGCCCTAAATGATTTAGGTAAAAGAGTTTCTGAAAAGCTAAAAATTCAGTTTATGCCCGTAAAGGAAACACGCGGGCATAAGCCAATAGAAGTGTTTGTAGGCCTTTTACTGGGCTTTTTTATAGGATTTGCCTTTTCTATATTATAGAAGTTTTTTATGAGTTCAACTATTGTAAAAATAGGGCGTAAGGGTCTTTTATCCAGCATGAGTTTAAGCTTGCCCTCGCAACCTAGCGCCCATTTTATGGGAAACGCCTTTATTCCCCATGTAGCCCTAATTCCCCTGCGACAGCATTCAGGGGAAGCTGCCCGCCCTGTCATAAATGAGGGAGCTAATGTGCGCGAAGGTGAGCTTATCGCGGTTGGTTCTGGCAGCTTGTCAGCCAATGTTTACTCTTCTGTGCCTGGAGTCTTGCATGAATACCGAAAAGTTACCCTTTCAGACCAAACAGAGGAGCTTGCTGCCATAATTAAAGTTTCAGGCGCCTTTACTCTTTCAGGGGCTAAGGCTCAAGCTAAAGATCCAAGTGTATCGTCTTCTTCAAGGCTTCTTACCCAAATTGAAGACTTTGGCCTTGTAAGGACATTTAGCGGAAACTTTGAGCCCTTGGCACCTTTAATGCGCTCTTTTCAAGAAGGGCTTGAAAGATCTGGAGAAGAAGGCATTCTTGCCTTGCGCATGTATGACTATGATCCTTCTGCTAGCGCAGATGCCTTTCTTTTAGAAAATCATAGCGAAGCTGTGCTTAAGGGCGCGCTTCTTGTTGCAAAAATTATTGGCGTAAAGTGCCTTTGCCTGTTGTTTAAGGATAAAAAGACTTTAAGGCGCGCTAATTTGCAATACTTGGAAAGCTTTGAAGAGCTTGAAGGCTTTGAAGTTGTTGTAAGCGCTTCTTCAGGTATTTATCCTTGCGGGGATGAGCGTTTTTGCAAGGAAGACGCGATGCAAGCCTGTAGAGCTTCTAGCCTTGAAAGCATATTTTGCATTAACGCTTGGACAGCCTTTGCTGTATTTAACTCGCTTGAGCTTTCAAGGCCTGTGCTTCAGCGCCCTGTCCTTATTGCAGGTCCCGCCTTAGCCTTTCCTCATATTGTAAATGTCCGAATTGGAACAAGGATAAGGGATATTATAGAAGGCACTATAGCTGAATGTGGCGGCTTTAAGTTTGAGCCTTCGCGTATTGTAGTAGGCGGGCTAATTTCTGGAAAGGCAGTGGATAGCCTTGATACACCAGTTGACGTGAACACGGATGCCGTTTACTTTTTAGGAAAGGGGGAAAAGAATTTTTATTCTGTAGAGCGATGCGTTCACTGTAGCCGCTGTCTAAAAACTTGCCCTTCTAGCCTTTACCCTGTAGCTCTTGCGGCTGCGGTCCAAAGGAGCTCATCCTTTAGCAATAGGCTTCAAGATGAGCTTTCAAGGTGCATTTTTTGCGGCGTATGCTCTGCTGTTTGCCCTGCAAGCATTCCGTTGCATCATATTATAAGGGGCATGAGGAGTGATGAAAAAATTGAAAGATAAGAGTTTTAGCATTTCCCCTTCCCCTTTTCTTTTTTCTCAGCTAAAGATTGAAAAGGGCTTTGTGCTTCTTTTGGCAAGCCTTCTTGTGCAGCTTGCGCTTATGGCTTATTACGCTTGCACGCAATCCCTTATTATAATTTTAGCTACGCTTATGGGAGCTGCCCTTGCTGAAGTTGCCTTTTATAATCCTTTTTTTGCAATATTTGGCCAGTATAGAAAATTCGCTGATGGTGTTGCAATAATTTCAGGGCTTCTTGCAGGCTTTTTGCTTCCTTCTACAATAAGCCCTGTTCTTGCAGGCGTAGCGTCATTTTTAGCGCTTGCTGTTTCAAGGAACTTTTTTAACGGTAAGGGGAATGCTTGGATAAGCGCATCTGCCCTTGCAGCCCTTTTTGTGTTTTTGTCATCCCCTGAGAGCTTTTTAACCCCATCACAACCGCATTACCTTTCAGATGACGCGCCAATCAATGCAAGCCTTTTTAGGGCATTTGGGCTTGCGCTCCCTGAAAGCTATTTTTCCCTTTTCTTTAATCCAGAAGCCATTGTGCCTGCGTTTAAGTTCAATGTTGTAACTATAGTTTCTTCTATCATGTTGATTGCGCTTGGCGTTGTTGACTGCATTGTTCCCGCCTTTTTTCTTGCAACATATGCAGGCGTAGTTTTCCTTTTTTCCTTTATTGGAGGCAATGCCTTATCTAGCGTAAGCTCAAGCATTCTTTTTGCGCTTTTTTCTAACGCTGTGCTTTTTATAGCCTTTTATCTTCTTTCAGACTTTTCTTCTGTTCCAAAAACCTTTTTAGGCAGGGTTATCTTAGGTGTGCTTGCAGGAATAGTCGCCTTTTTTACATGTAGCCTTAGAGGGGATTTTGTACTAGGCTCCATTTTTACTGTGTTTGCTGCAAATGTTTTATCATCCGCTATTGAGCATTGCGAAAATATAGTCCTTAAACTTTATCCAGTGGAGAGTGTTTTACATGCTAGAAATGAGTGAAACATCAGAAGAAACTAAAAAGCTTACTTTCCGCTGGAGGATTGCCTCTTCTATAATAGTTGCTGTATTTTTGATCCTAGCCATTTTCCTTAACGTCTTTGCAGCTTCCAGGAGCGAGGCTTCCATAAGGCAAAATGTAAACGACCTTCTTGCAGAGCGTTTTGGCCATGTATTTGAAGGAAGGGATGCCCCTATTACAGGGGATAGGATACGTTTTGAAGAAGATGGCAGTTCCTTTGAGTTTGTCTTTGTGCCAAGGGCAAGAAATCTTGTAGACAATGCCTCCTATAGCGGGGACTTGATTTTTGTAGTTCCTGTAACTTCCTTTTCTGGATCAAGCGTTGCGGTTTTCTATTACACACAAGCTTTAGGCGCGCATTTTTTAGGCTTTGAAGCTGGTGGGGAAATTTCTTTGGGTAACTTAAAGAAATGGAGTTCTAGAATTGAGAAAAAAGTTGAAAGGTTTTTTGCAAGTTCAAATTATTAGGAGGAGGGCATAATGGTGCAAAAATGTGTTTTTTTGTTTATTGCTTGCTCAGCCCCTATTTTGCCTTCGCTTTCAAGGTTTTTTTTCGGCATTGTCTTTGCGCTTGCGTTTTGCGTTTCGTTTTTTGCACTATTGGGCATAAAAAGGCTTATTGTTCTTTCTAACCTAAAAGAAGAATTTACGCTAATAAGTGAAATTCTAGCCTTGATAGTATGCGCGTCCTTGTATTGTGCCCTTGTAAGGCTTATTTCTCCGATTTCCTATTTAGCCTTGGAATTTTTTTTATATGCTGTGCCCTTTATATGCCTTTTGTTTAGCTCAGTTTCTACAAAGATTAGCGAGGATAGCACTAAGGCTTTAACTATGGGCTTTTTTCCGCCTATATTTTCGCTTGTGCGGGAAATTCTTTATTTTGGCACTGTCTCTTTTCCTATATTGGGAGAAAATTATTCCTTTGAAGTTTTTTCACCTGGAATTACAAGCTTTACTAAGTTTTTGGGTAGCTTGCCGGGCTCCCTTATTTTAACAGGAATTGTGCTTTGGATGTGGAATTCTGTAACAGCAAAGAGATTAACTTTAGAGTAGGGCGCTTGCTATGCTTTTTTTAACATTTGCCTTGTATTTTGCAGCTTGTTCTGCAGTTTTTTCTTATGGAATTGGTATGAACTTGCTATTGTGTTGTGAAAGCCATTTTGGATTGCGCATTTACAAGATGGCGGCAAAGGTAGCTATTTCAACTATTCTTTCTACAGCTCTTTTATGGTATCTGTTTGCAATGCTGCCTTTAAGGGTAAGCTATCCATTGCTTCCGCTTTTAGCTAGCGTTATTCCTTTTGCGCTTAACGTAATACTTTCAGCCTTTATTTCTTTTGAAGATGAAGAAAGCCGCCTTAAAGCCCCAGAAACGTTTTTAAGCTTTAGCGTTGTTTTCCTTTCAATTAAAGAAGGGCTTTCGTTTTTAGATGCGGTTATAATTTCTTTCTCTTGCATAGCTTCGTTTGCATTGTTGCTTTTTTTAATGACTTCAGCAATAAGGCGCCTTTCCCCCATTGAAATACCTGAAACGCGCCTTAACCTTCCGCTTTTTATGGTTTTGCTTGGCATTCTTTCTTTTTTTCAGCCGCTTTTTGAAATAATTTTAACACATAGCTTTTCAAGCGGCTTTTTGCAATAGGTTAGGCTTTTCGCTTTGCACGCACTGCGTGTTACAGAAAAGCCAACAAGTGCATTTGTAAGTTAAGGATATGGCGCACTGCATTTCTTTATGCTTAGGCTCTTATTATGTTTTTGACCCTCTTGCTGATGAAAAAGAGCGCGAAAGAGACTATGCTGAAATACTTAAGCCACTTTTAAGCTTAATGTGCGCTAATCCTTCGCTTGTCTTTTCCCTTTATCTTTCAGGCGAGGCTATAGAGTGGATTACCCGATGTCACCCTGAGTTTTTCTCCATTGCGGTAGAGCTTGTTTCTAAAAGAAGCCTTGAGTTTGTCGGAGGCGGCTTTTTTGCCCCCTACCTGCCATTTATCCCCGCGGGGGATAGGGTTATACAGGTTGAAATGCTTGCCACCGCCCTTAGAAGGGCAACCGGCAAAAAGCCACGCGGGGCTTGGCTTCCTGAAAGCGCTTGGGATTCATCTATAATACCCGCCCTTGCAAGTTGCGGCATTGAATACGTGTTCATAGACAAGGATCTACTTTGCCCTAGCTGCACTGAAGACATTTCGCCTGTGTCTGTAGAAGAAAACGGCAAGGTAATTGTGGCAATTCCTCTTAAAACCTTAGCAGCAACTAAAAGCTTAGAAATGGAGTATTCACCAGAAAACTTTCTTCAATTCCTTTTTAAGCTTAAAGGAGATTCAAGCAGCGCAGCCTTAGCCTTTTTTATTAAGCCTGAAGCAATGCCTAGTGCTCTTTTAGGGGAGGAGCCCTGGCTTGTGCGCATTTTGCGCCTTGCCTCCAATGAGCCTATCTTTTTTGGAAGCGCATATCAAATTGCAAAGGGCGAGCGTGCAAGTCGCAAATGGATAATTTTGCCTTCTGGAATTTCCCAAGATGAAGATTCAAATTCCAGCAAGCTTTCAAGGGTTGCTGCAAAGCAAGGCATAATAAACTCATCAGCGCTTATGTTTGAGCTTTACACTAAGATGATCTATGTGCACACCCTTGTAAACCAGGTGCGCGGGGACAAGGCAAGAAAGGCGCTAGCGCGCGAAGAGCTTTGCCGCGCAGAAAACTATCTTCACTTTTCAAGAAAAGACTTAAAAAAAGCCAGCGCTTCAGCCTCCTACGTTTATAAAAGGCTTTTGTGCGCGGAAAAGCTTGCCCGACAGCGCGGCGTTTTTAGCGATTCTCTTGTAGCCTTTGACTATGATTTTGACGGACAAAAGGAATACCTTTCTCAAAGTGAACCTACAAATATGTACCTTCACAGTCTTGGCGGAAAAATTTTTAAATGCGATATTTTTTCTGCGGCTAAGAATTTTTGCTCAAGCATAGGAAAAGAGCCTGCGTCAAGTGGCAAAGGCTTTTTTCTAGATTATTTCCTTTCCGAAGAGCAAGCTGATGCCATTTCTGAATCAGGAATAGAAGCCTTACCAGAGCTCTTTTCTTCCAATTTTTACCAAGAAGACTTTGTAAACATTTCAAAAAGGGAGGTTGCGCTAAAAACCAAGGCTTTTTTTGGAAATCAAGCCCTTACGCTAAAAAAACGCTTTTTGTTCCAAAAGCTTAGCCTTCAAGTTCAGTTTATACTTAAAAACGAAAGCAAGGAAAATCTTTCAGGAGTCTTTGCCACAGCCCTCAATTTTGTCTTGTCAAATCCTAAAAAGACTGCGCCAGAGGTTTCTGTCTTTTCTTGCGAAAAAAAGCTCACGGCTCCTAAAGGTGTTTCAGAGTATCCTCAAGCAGAGTGGATTTTAATTTCAGATTCTGACGGCGGCGTGGAATTTAAGATAGATGCCAACGAAAATCCTACAGTAGCGCTTTCCTTTTTAGAAGAAAAACGTGAAAGCAAGGAGCTGCTTTTTGAATGCGGGCAAACCTTAAGCGTCTTACTTTACTGGAACACTGATTTGAGGCCGGGCTACGAAACAGAAAAAACCGTCTTTCTTACAATCATGTCATGAAGCACTTTTGCTTTTATGGAAAGGCTTAAAACCTGTAATTTGTAAAAAAAAAGTAATTAACCTTCCTTAATTCCCTTACAGATCATCAACTAGGCTTGTGCTTTTAGCGTATGCTGTTGAGCGCGCTTCAAAAAAAGTCGGTTTTAACCATATTAGCGTTGGCATAGGTTCTTACCCAAGACATATCGGCGGGTTCCTCCTTAGTCAATTGTACAGGGTAAAGGTACAGGAGGATTTAGCCGATAACTGATAACTATTAACTTATAGAGGAAATCAAGGCGCATTTGCTTTAAGAACTTTACTTGTTTTACTCCAGTATCAGTATTAAAAGCTAAAAGCTAAATCCCCCTTGCTAAAGCCGCACTTTCCCCTTATCATCTTTAGTTATATGGCTGTATCGATTTATTCGCTGGGCGCTGCGGAAGAGGTGACGGGCTCAAAGCATGTCCTTGACGTTGACGGCCGGCTTACGCTCATTGACTGCGGTGCCTTTCAGGGAAAGCGCGCGGAAGCTGACGCGAAAAACCGCGCCTTTGACGTTCCCGCGGACAAGCTGGATGCCGTGGTGCTCACGCACGCCCACTATGACCACAGCGGGCTTATTCCTATGCTAAAGATAAACGGCTTTGAAGGAAACATTTACGCCACGCCCGCTTCAAGGGACCTTGCAAACATCATAATGATGGATTCCGCGCGCATCCAGGCGCGGGACGCGGAATACTTGGCAAAGCAGGCGGCAAGGCGTGGCGCGGCCTTTACCTGGAAGCCTCTTTTTCGCGAAGCGGATGTTGTTGCCGCGATGAATCAGTTTATAACGGTTTCTTACCGCCGCCCGGTTTGGATTTCTGACAATGTGAAGCTAGAATTCTTTGACGCGGGGCATATTTTAGGCTCGGCGATGGCGCTTATTACAGCTCGTGACAATGATGGCCGCGAGGTGCGCATTGCATACACGGGGGACTTGGGCAGGAAGGGTAAGGCTATTGTAAAGGATCCTGATCATATTCCGGACACGGACTACATGGTGCTTGAAAGCACTTACGGCAACCGCCTTCATGAAACAAAGGAGGACGCGCTAAAAAAGCTTACCCAAATTGTGCTAAAGGCTGTGCGCATGAACGGCAAAATCATTATTCCTTCCTTTGCCATTGAGCGCACGCAAGAACTTGTCTTTTACCTTCATCTTCTTGTTGACCAAAGGCGCATTCCGCCAATTCCTGTTTATGTGGATTCTCCAATGGCCGTAAACGCCACTACAATTTACCAAGTCCACCCTGAATGCTATGACGAGGAGATTACCAAGGCCTTTGTCGTTCACCACAAAAACCCATTTGGCTTTAACTCTCTTCATTTTATAACGAGCGTTGAGGAGTCTAAGAAACTAAACGAGCAGGATGGCCCGATGATTATCATAAGCGCTGACGGAATGTGCGAGGCGGGGCGGATTGTACACCACATTGCCAACAATATTGAGGACCCGACAGCGCAAATTTTAATTGTGGGCTTTATGGCGGCGCACACGCTGGGTAGAAAGATTAAAAACCGCGAAAGCGAAGTAAAGATTATGGGCGAATGGCATACTGTACGCGCGGAAATTTCAGAGATTAACGCCTTGAGCGCGCACGCCGACTACAGCGAAATGATAGAGTGGCTTGGGGAATGCTCTTGCCCCTCTCTAAAGCGCATTTTTATGGTGCATGGCGAGCCCGACGTGCAAGCCGAGTTTAAGGAGAAACTTGCCGAAAACGGCTACAGCGATGTAAGAATAGTAAAGCGTGGGGAGCGCTACGAGCTGTGAGCTCTTCCCCGCTTGTACTTACGGGGTTTCATGCAATAGAAGAGGCAATTCTTGCGGCGACTGCAAGCGGAAATGCTTATGCCGCACGCTTGTTGTTCTGTAAGGAAGGTCCCCGCGTAAGGCGCATTCTTGAAGAGGCAAAAAAGGCAGGCGTTCCCTGCAAAAGGGCTTCTCAGAATGAGCTTAACTCGCTTGCATCTAGCTTGCCTGAAGAGCTGCGCGACCACCGGGGGCTCATCCTTGTAGCTAAAGGCAGTAGCTTACCTGCCACAAGCGCGTTCACTTCTTTTGAAGCCTTTGCGGCATGGGCAGAGAATAAGGAGCGGTGTGCGGCTGCAATCCTTGACAGCGTTACAGACCCGCACAACGCTGGAGCTGTGTTGCGAAGCGCGGGCCAGCTAGGCGTTTCTGCAGTTATTGTTCCTGAAAGCCGCGCGGCTGGCGGAGAGGAAAGCATCATCGCCCGCGCGAGCTCTGGGGCTTCAGCTTGGGTGCCGCTTATAAGGGTTTCAAATCTTGTGCGCTCGGCAGAGCGTCTAAAAAAGGCGGGCTTTTGGGTGTATGGCGCGGAAGCTTCAGCTGCGCCTGTTTACAGCACAGAGCTTGCGGACAAGTCGCTCTTTGTGCTTGGAAGCGAGGGAAAGGGTATTGCGCGCTTGCTGCGGGAAACTTGCGACACCTTCGTCTCAATACCTAGCAAGGGGCAGCTTGACAGTCTCAATGTTTCTGTAGCGGCGGGCATCCTCTTTTACGAGCATTTGCGGCAAAAGGCTGTCAAGGCTTGAGCTTGAAAGACTAAATTGCAAGAGGTTCATTGTATGGATATTGTTGTGCTTGATGGCGGCGGGGAAGATTTTAGCAGTTCAGGCTGGGAAAAAGTTAGAAAGCATCCTGATGTTGGAAAATTCACTGTCTACAACGCGACATATACGGAAGAAGCCATTGATCGTATTGGCAGCGCGGAAATTATCCTTATGAATAACCGCACTGTTTTAACGGAGGATATTTTTGCCGCTTGCCCTAATATCCGCTATGTTGGCGTTGTAGCTACAGGCTGCAATACAGTGGATGTGGAGGCGGCAGCCAGGCGCAAAATTGCTGTAACGAATATTCCAGGCTATAGCACGCCTTCAGTTATGCAGCATGTTTTTGCGCTTATCTTTGAAAGGACAAATGCTGTACACACCCATAACGAGGCAGTGCAAAAGGGTGAATGGCGACTTTCCCATCGCCGTCCTGTTGAAGAAATTGCAGGCAAAACGCTTGGCATTTTGGGCTTTGGCGCAATAGGGCAAAAGACTGCGGCTGTAGCCCTTGCATTTGGAATGAAGGTGATAGCCTTTACGCGCAGCGCTTCAAGGATTGCTGAAAGCTCCCTTGATGTAAAAAGCGTTTCTTTTGAAGAGCTTTTTGCAGAGTCGGACTTTTTAACGCTTCACACTCCACTTACTAGAGAAACGCGGCACATTGTAAACGCGCGCGCGCTTTCCCTAATGAAGCCTAGCGCAATGATAATAAACACGGCGCGCGGGGATTTGGTTGACGAGGCTGCCATTCGCGCGGCCCTTGATGAAGGCAAGCTTGCCTGCTATGCCGCCGACGTAGCTTCCGAAGAGCCTATAAAGCCTGATAATCCGCTTTTGGGCGCACCCAACTGCATTATTACGCCGCATGTAGCGTGGTCGTCCCTTGAAAGCCGCAAGCGCCTTATTGCAATAGCCGCGCAAAATGTTTTAGCCTTTTTGCAAGGCGAAAAACTTAACCGCGTGGTATAAAATTCGTACAAGCTAAAAGGAGATTGAAGTGGATATTGTAATTCTAGACGGATACACAATAAACCCTGGTGATTTAAGCTGGGATGAAATTAAAGAACAGGCTAAAGGCGGAAACTTCACCGTTTACGATAGATCTCCTGCAAACGCTGCGGCAGAGCGCATCGGGAACGCGGATGTGGTGCTTCTAAGCAAGGTACCCATAACTGAAGACATTTTTGTCGCCTGCCCTAATATTCGCTATGTTGGAGTTTTAGCAACAGGCTACAACATAGTAGACACTGAAGCTGCCTCTAAACGCGGCATTGCTGTAACAAACATACCTGGCTATAGCACGGACGCAGTGGTGCAGCATGTGTTTTCTCTTATCTTTGAAAGGACAAACGCTGTTCACATTCACAATGAGTCAGTGCAAAAAGGCGAATGGATTTCTTGCCCCGACTTTTGCTACTGGAAAATGCCCATTTCTGAGGTGGCAGGCAAAACGCTTGGCATTTTGGGCTTTGGGGCTATAGGGCAAAAAATTGCAAATGTTGCCCTTGCGTTTGGCATGAAAGTTTTAGTTTCAACGCGCACATCTTCTAAGGTGGCGGAAAGCTCCATTAATGTAGAAAGCGTATCTATTGAAAAGCTTTTTGAACAGTCAGACTTTTTAACGCTTCACGCGCCTCTAACCAGTGAAACAAAGCACATTGTAAACGAGCGCGCGCTTTCCCTAATGAAGCCTACCGCAATGCTAATAAATACAGCGCGCGGTCCTTTAGTTGACGAGGCTGCTGTGCGAAAAGCCCTTGAGGCGGGCAAGCTAGGCTTTTATGCTGCTGATGTAATTTCAGAAGAGCCAATGAAGGCGGACAACCTGCTTTTAGGCGCTCCTAACTGCATTATCACGCCACATGTTGCGTGGGTTGCAGAAGAAGCGCGCCGCCGCCTTATTACAATAGCTGCAGACAACATAGCAGCCTTTACTCGCGGGGAAAAGCTTAACCGAGTGGTGTAAATCTGCAGTTAAGGCTAAAAGTTACCCTCAATAGCTAAGCTGAAAACAAGCCTTTAGCGGGCAATTACTTTTCGTGTGATCACGTGACATACACCTTGTGCAGGGGCAGGCGTGCTCAAGTGCGCCTGTAATTTGCCCTTATGCTACCCCAATACTCAGTTCTAAGTTCTGACAATCAGAGCTTAGAGCTTAATTTGCGCTATTCCAGTCTTTTTTTAGCTTTGTAGGCCGAAAATAAAAAGGCAAAGGCTAATGTTTCCTATGTAAAAAATTGCCTAAGGCTTTAAAAAATATTCCTAAAAATTAATTAAATCTAAACTAAAGGCTAAAACGATGTATGCCGATAATCGCAGTATGGAGGACTAGAAAATGGTTACAAACATAGGAGCGCTTAGAAGTGCATCGTATGGTATGCTTCTTTCGGTGTCTGCAGGGGACAGGGAGTATTTTCCGGTCAATGCGAACCAGTATGTTTACTCCCAGTTTAAGTATGTAGGAGGCACTCCAGTAGATGATGGCAGTGGAATTACTATTACACAGCTTAAAATTCTAGATTCAATACTGGAGCAGCTTGTCACAATGCAAAGGGATAATGCAGATAGTGGGCTAAATGGAGCTGACTTGAAGTTCTTGACAGATGAAATAAGCGAGCAACAGCTTTCAGAAATTGTTATCCACTATCAAAGGGAGTTGCAAGCGGCAGCGGAAAGGCTTGAAAACGAAATTTATAAGCCTTCAATGCCTGAAACAGGAGTTCTCTTCAATATGCTTGGATAAGCTTTCCAAAAGCTTACTAAACTTCAAGCATATAATTGCAGACATGAGTGTCGTTGCGGGCGTTTTTCTTATTTTATTAAGCTTTTTAGTAAAGAAAAACGCGTGTTGCCACAAGGCTCGTAGGCAGGGATTTATACTCGCCCTGCCTGCGTTTGCCCTAGTCTAAATCAAGCGTTTAGGCTTTTCTCTTTAATCACCTTTACAATTTCAGCTTTAGCTTCCCCAAAAACCTGAAAGCTCCTCTTTCCCCTTGATTGCGTTGTAATTAAGATGAGATTTGGGATTGAGCAGTCAGCTTCAACAACATCATCAAAAAGAAAATAACCGCCGCTTAAAATGCAGCCATGCTCGCAAATACTTGCCGAAGTATTAAAGCATATTTCGCGGCATGAAAGGTAAAAGCCGAGCACTCCGCAGCCGCAAATTGCGAAAGCGCCTGCAGCGCCAAAGTCACGAAAAAGGCTAAAAACTATTAGCAGCGCGGAAATAGGCATTAGGGCATAAAGCATTTGGCTTTTGCGGCTGTTTAGCTTGGCGAGGCGCTTCCCGCATGCTTTTTGCGCCTTGCGAAGCGCAGCTATATTTACCGCCGCCATAACGGGGAGCAATATAAGGGCAGCTATTGCAATTATAGTTTGCGCCATGCTTAAAGGGAACATAGCTCAATTTGCGCGCTTTTTTTGCCGCCGTCTCCTTCGGAAATCTCTGCAAGGGCGTAAAAGCCTTCTACAAGGGCGCCGGGGTTTACAAGCGCTGAACTACCTAGTTGGTCAACGGCGCGGCTTTCGTGAATATGGCCAGAAACTGCAAGCACAGGTCTAAAGTCTTCTATAAACTTTCTAATGCCAACTGAACCCACATGCGCGCCTGAATCTATCTTGTCAAGATTTGTGCTATGCGGAGGGTTGTGCGTTATAAGCACAAGGTTGCTTAATCCGCCTACCTCCTCGCTATTCTTGCTTACAATGGCTAGGTCAGAGACTAACTCATCGTCAGTGCGCTCAAAGGGAGTGGTGCCCGTAAACTTGGAGCCGCCACCTGATCCTGCAATAGCAAGCCCTTCAAAAAAGGCAAGCTGTCCCTGAACGCAAATGTCAAGGCGTTCAAGTTCCTCTATAAAGCCAGGCTCATCGCAGTTTCCAAGCACAGCAAACACGTTATCGTGAAGCTTGGCAAGGCCCTCAAGGAAGGGCTTGGCGGTTTCAGTCTTGAAGCATTCGGCAAAGTCGCCTGCAAAAAGCACAGCGTCAGTTTTTTCCGCAACGGGCTTTAATCTTTCTAGAGCCGCGGTGTTGCCGTGCCCGTCAGATATAATAAGAAGCTTCATGGTTTTCCTCCGTTATTCTTAAAGAAGAGTTTTTGTTCAATCTTTAAGGGCTTTTAAACAGATAAGGACATCCCGCATATTTTGGGGCGTTCCTATGGTGATTCTAGCAAAGTCCTCCAATATCGAGTTTGAGCCGCTAAATACGCGAACAAGAAATCCTTCTCGCCTTAAAGCCTCGTAGACTTGGCGGCCTTTCATGCCCGGCTTTTTTACAAAGACAAAGTTAGCCTTTGAAGGTAGCACTTCCCAGCCAGCGACGCGCAAGCCATCTGCAAACTCGTCGCGGGTTGCAGCAATTTCAGCGCATATCCGCCTGTAATAGGCTGCGTCAGAACACGCCGCAATGCCTAGACGTTGTGCGATTCGGTCTACAGGAAAATGATTAAACGAATTTTTTGCCGTTTCCAGCGCTTTTATATTTTCAGGCGAGCTTACCGCAAAGCCCAAGCGCAAGCCCGCAAACGAAAAGCTTTTAGAGAACGTCCTTATTATAATTAGATTCGGAAATTCCTCAATTAAGGGGATAGCTGTTTTTCCGCCAAAGTCAATGTAAGCCTCATCAATTACAACGGCGCGGCTAGGATTTTGATGACTGTGCTCTTCTAGTAATAAGCGTAACTCTGAAAGCCCCATAAGGATACCTGTCGGCGCGTTTGGATTTGGGAAGATAAGCCCAGAGCCCTTGGCCACGGCAAGCGCGGCGGAATCTATTGAATAGTCATCCTTTAGGGGTATAATCTTTGATGGATTTCCGTAAAAGCCTGCGTAAACGGGGTAAAAGCTGTAAGTGAATTCAGGAAAGACTACAGGGAGCGCCGGGTCAAAGAAGGTGTAAAAAACAAGGGATAGCACCTCGTCAGAGCCGTTACCTGCAAAAACCATATCAGGGGTTACGTTGCCGCCTAGCATTGCAGCAATATAGCCGCGCAACTCAAGGGAGTCGGGGTCGGGATAAAGGCGCAAGGTATCTGCGGAAAACTCGCGCAAAGCCTTTTCCACAGCGGGGGAAGGCGGGTAGGGGTTTTCATTGGCGTTTAGCTTGACATATTCCCCCGCCGGCTGCTCCGCCGGCACATACGGGTTAAGGGCGTGAAACCTGCCTGAAAGCATGAGGCTCATCATACAGGATTTTTAGCGCAATGAAAAGCCTTGCACTTCCTAATAAGGAAGCTATTAGCTACTAGCTTTTAGCCATTAGCATATTGGATAAGGCAAGAAGCACTCGCTTTGAGAACTCTACATGCTTTTTCCTAAAAGCTAAAAACAGCAAGATACTTTTGCTTGTCAAGAGTATATCAGTGCTTTTACTAGGTGCGTTGAAATGCTATAATTTTTGCAAAATGACACTTACAGCTAGAAACTACCTTATTAGAGGCGGAATTGCCACATCTTCAATCTTTTCAATAGTTGCAGTAGCGGCCTTTATCCACTTGTACAAGCACGCAAGAATTGATACTTATGAAAATTTATTTCGCGTTATTGAATTGCCAGACAATATGCCGTTTGGCGCTAATCTTTGCGCGGCAATCTGCGCTGTCTTAGCTCTTACAATCATATGCGCGCTTACCCTTTGGCGCGTTTATTTTCTTTTTGAAAAAACGCCATCAATAGAAATTACTTTTTTTTCAGTGGGGCTAATCGCAGTTTCAGCAGAATGCATTAGAATACTTGCGCCGTTTTTTTATGTGTGGGAAAGCCAGCCCGAGATGATGGTGCTGATTTCGCGTGCTGTTTTGTTCATAAGGGTATTTTTTGTGCTTTCTGCGCTTTCAGCTGCAATATTTTCAATTGAAAAAACGCTGCAACGAGCTGGAAGTCTTATTTTTTTTATAACCGCCCTTTCATTCTTTATTGCGGAGCGCATCCCCGTTAATTATTCGCTAGCATCAAGCGCGTTTTTCCTAATTCCTGGATATTTTAGCATTCTTTTAGCTATAGCCGCTCTTTTGATTTTAATTGCGTTTTTTTCGTTTCTTATACAAGCAAAACCCCAAACGTCTGTAGGCTTTATATTTTTAAGCGCAGGCTGGGCTATGCTTGCGGCTTGTGACAACTGGGTATTGTTTGCAGCAGGCACAGTTTTTTTTGCAACAGGTGCCGCAGTCTATGTGCATTCGCTTCACAAGCATTATCTGTGGCAATAAGGCGCTTCTAAAAGGCTGAAAAAGAATCAAGCAGAGCCGCAAGAAAAGAAATGAGCAATGGGATGATTAGATTGTCATAATCCTTTAGGGGAAGGGCTTCAAAGACAGCAGCGCTTAAAGCAAGAAAAATTGCGTAAAAAAAATTTTTTGTAATAGCCAAAGATGAAAGAAAAACCATGCAAAAGCAGGCAAGGCTTCCTTCAAGCGTTTTGCAAGAAGTGCCCGCCAGCTTTCGCTTGCCAAAGAGCTTTCCTGCAAGGCTTGCAGTGCCGTCACCCAAGGCAAGGGCTAAAATACCCACAGACGAGTATTGATGCGGAAAAATCAAAAGCGCAAAAAGAATGCCCGCCGCAAGAGTTATAGGCCCAAGTTCAAAGCGTTCACAGCCGCAACCCCTTGCAGCGTAGCAAGTTATCCTTGAAATAATAGGAACCCTAACGCCGCGCATTCGCAAAAGCTCGCAGACAGAATAAGCGATTATTGAAAACACAAGGAAAACGCACACCGCGCTAACGCTTATCTTTGCAAAAAGAGGCACAAAGGCCGCGCAAATATGGATGCTTTTTCTAAAAAACTCTTTAAGAAGGGCTTCTACCGCAGGGGAGTGAGAAAGATAGCGGTATCTCCTTTGAGAAATAAAACCCATGTTGCCAGCTTTCATATTTTATGGACGATACTGGATTTGAACCAGTGACTTCTACCGTGTGAAGGTAGCA
>CAYYCW010000011.1:0-2949 GCA_964470435.1 uncultured Treponemataceae bacterium | reverse complement strand
TTAGGGCAATCCCTTCCCCGGAAGAAGACTTGAACTTCCATGCCCGCAAGGGCACCAGTACCTGAAACTGGCGTGTCTACCAATTCCACCATCCGGGGCCGATGTCCTTAAAACAAAAAGACAAGGCGATGGTAGCTTAAAAGGCTTAGCGTGTCAAGTGTTTCTGTTAATGATGAGCCGCGCCACCGTCTGATAAAGGCATTGCAAAATTCTAGCGCAAGAATAGCTAAAACGCTTTCAAGGAAATTTTAGCCTTTGCCCGTGGACAATAGCGCAAGCCCTAGAACTTAATTACAAGCGGCGCGCCTGAAAACGAATAAAAGGTGGCTGTTGCATCCTTAAAATAAAGCACTACTGAGCTTTCCTTGCCGCCTTCTTCGTAGCGCTTTCTAAGGTCGCTCGGATATGTGGCAAGCATGCTTTCCCTAGCTTCAGCCCTCTCGTCAAGTACAAGTGCGCCTTCTACACGCAGCCATTCATCGCCTTTTAGCGCGCAAAGCTCCACGAGAGGGTTAGCCGCAATCTGCCTTTCAACGTTTTTACCCCGCCCTGTGTGAATGTAAAGCTTATTTTCAAAAATATTAATGCTTGCAAATGGTCTAACGCGCGGTTGCTTTCCATCTAAAGTGGCAATAAAGTACGCGCCTGCTTCTTTTAAGAATTCATAAACTCGCTTCACATTAACCTCCTAGTTTTTTAACGGCACGTGCAAAAGAGCTTCCAACACTTGGCCAATGTCTGCGCTTATGCAAATTGAGCGCGTCTCAATTTCAGTGAGGCAGGTAGCATGATCGAGGTTGATGCAAGCGTACACCGCGCTTTGATTTTCGCGCACCATAGCCCAAAAAGGATACTTGATAATAGTAGGCGTGTTGGGGCCAACTCCAAGCTCAAGAAAAAGCACAGCTTGCCCCGCGTGCGTGTTTAAGAAATCCGCGTAGCGCCTTGCCGCTGAATGCCAGCCTTCATCTTCTACAAAGGTTGCATCAGCACGCAAGTTCATCGCCATAGGAGAAGCGCAAACGGGGCAGAGCGGCACAAGGGCGCTAGGCACTTTCATGCCGCGCTGCTCGGCTATCATTTTCTTTACAGCCTCCTCGTTGTCGTATGTCTTTTTATGACATGGAACAGAGCACTGCCAAAGGCCATAGTCTCCCTGCGTGTAAAAAAGGCGGTCCTTGTCAAAGCCCGCTTTTTGAAAGCAATGGTCCACGTTTGTGGTTATGACAAAGTAGTCCTTTCCGTGCACTAGCTCTAACAGGTTTTGGTAGGTGGGCTTTGGAGTGTCCATGTAGCGGTTAATGAAAATGTAGCGGCTCCAGTATGCCCACATCTCTTCGGGCGTTTCAAAAGGGTAAAAGCCACCTGAATACATGTCGGCAAACCCGTATTTTTCTATAAAGTCTGCAAAGTGCTTTTCAAAGCGCGTGCCCGAATACTCAAAGCCCGCGGAAGTTGAAAGGCCTGCGCCCGCTCCGACTACAACTGCATCAGCGCAGTCAAGCTCACGGCGCAACTGCTCAATTTCTTTTGAGAAGCCGAGAATAGATTTCATGGTCAATGTCCTTAAAGACGTTAAAAATTACCTTTGTTGGCGCATTGCCCGCATGTTCGCTCATAAACTCCTTTACAGTGCGCACTGCAATTTGAGCTGCCTCTTCATTTGGAAAATGAAACTCGCCTGTAGAAATGCAGCAAAATGCTACACTTTCAAGAGCGTATTCCGCTGCAAGCGCGAGGCAAGAGCGGTAAGAGCTTTCAAGCAGGGACCGATCCTCAGCCGTAACCGCACCGCGAACAATAGGGCCCACAGTGTGCAGCACGTGGCGCGCGGGGAGGTTATACGCCTTTGTTATCTTCGCGCTACCTGTAGGTTCTGCGAACCCTTGCGCTTCCATAAGACGCGCGCACTCAAGGCGAAGCTGCACGCCCGCAAAGGTGTGTATAGCGTTGTCAATGCAGGCGTGGCAGGGCGCAAAGCAGCCTAAAAGTCCGCTATTCGCGGCGTTTACAATCGCGTCCGCAGCAAGCGTTGTAATGTCGCCCTGCCAAAGGTAGACGCCTGGTCGCTCAGGCGCTAAATCTTCAATATATGTAACGCCTTTTTCTTGCAGCTGCACCTTAAGGTATTCGTCCTGCACGGCAAGGAACTCTGCGCTTATGGCAGCAGGCGGTCGCACATTCATAAGGGCGCGCAAAATCCGCCGCTTTTCTTCCATTAGATAGGGGATTTCGATGTCGAGATACTCATCTTTTCTTTCGCTTATCAGATAAGCAATGAGAAAGTCCGCCCGCTCTTCCTGCGTCATGGATTTCAATCCTGCTTGCAAGCTAGTGCGCAATGTAGAGCATTAGAATATAGTATGCAGTGCCCAGCAGTATAGAAAGGAGCATTCTGCGCCACCATATGTGAATAGCGCCTGTGGCTACAACTGCAGCAAGTTCAGGCATTCCATATGGGTTAAGGGCTATTTCAGTGTCTTTTAGGCAATAAACAATGAGCATAGCGAATAGCGCCAAAGGCAGGGCCTTACCCAAGAACTGCACATAGCGCGGCACGGGGCGATTTTCCCTGAATACTATAAATGGAAGAAATCGCGTAATAATAGTGCCCAAAGCGCAAAGGGCTATTGTAATAGCCTCTTGCAAAAACGTCATTGCGCGCCCTCCTTATTAGCGCCCTCGTGCTCAATCTGCTTCCTAAAGAAGGTAAGGCAAATAAGGATAATTGCCATGCTCGGCACAAGGAAGGAATTAGCCCCAAGGGTTGTGCGGCACGCTAGTGTAGCGGCAAAGCCTATTAGCGCGGGCAAGCGTTGCCCTTCCTTTAGCCACTGCTCAATAAATATTACAGTGAACATCGCGGTCATCACAAACTCAATGCCTGCAAGATCGAGTTTGAGTAGGGAGCCAAGAATGCCGCCAAGCGTTGAGCCTACAACACAGTAG
>CAYYCW010000010.1:0-19752 GCA_964470435.1 uncultured Treponemataceae bacterium | reverse complement strand
AAAAAGTGAAAAAAATTTAAGCAATACGTTTTATAAGGTAAAATTTATTAACTATTGAAAAATTTTTTAAGGGGACTTATTAGGAAGACAACCATACGTCGTTGTCGAGTGCTATAGTCTTGCTATATCAATTCCGCATTACTTATGTTTTCGGAGAGCGGTACATGGGTTATCGTTGATGTCGTGTACTCTATATGCATGTCTGCATCGGGAAATGTATCGAGCGTGACCACTTAGTTGGATTATAGCATGTAAGACGTATCTTCCCAAGACTACTGACTCGGCGTGCCTTGCTAACAGCATCAATGTGTTGATACCACTGTCCTAGGTCAACAACAACGTTGAACCGTTACCTAGCTTGTCTTGTCTGCTAATAAAGACGGCTACCTAGCTATTTATATCAGCAACTACAGCACACAGGCGTACACTTGTTGAACACGCGCGTTGATGCTATAAAACTGTATCCGACATGATTAGCCTATTTTTAATGTTCTCTACTCCGGTGTTTAACGAAGTATGCGAATATTTCTTACGGAACATAGGAGTAACCTTAGATAATGCAACGCCTGCTGAGTAACAGTAGCTATTTAATCTTGGCTTGTGTGAGATTTCCTTGTCTGCTATGCTGGTATGCAAGTTATAGATCGCCTGCGGTACGTCGCCTTTTTTGCGCTTGCCAATACTTGATCTTCGCGGTAGCGCTACTAACTACGATAGTTTCAAGATTTTTTGCAAATTTTTTCTATCCATATTACAGTAAAAAACCGCTCTTATTGCGTATACTCAAAAGGCAAATTTAGGTACTCCATGTGCATATTTTCTTTCCCCCAACTTAATAAAGCTGCATCAGCCTTGCAGCTGCCAGCCGGGGAAGACAGGTAACCCATAATAGCTGTCTAAACTTCTTTTCAGGAAATGCTCTTACAATATTAGCTCGCCGATGCAGCTTATGGTATACGTGCCCTATTATATTGTTTGCACCCGAGCTTCAAGTTATAGCGCAGGATTCTTCTATTATATCCTAATAAAGTACAAAAAAAGGGAATCCGCCTAAAGGATTCCCTTTTCTTAAAAATTAATACTTACACTGATTTACCAATTATCAAGCATATCATCTGAATCTGCAGTCTGAAGGTCATAGATATCTGTAACTGCCCTTAAATCATCAAAGTATATAAAATAGCTTCCGTAAGCATCTTCCGGATCGCAATCAACCCTAAAGCCTACAATCCTTAAGCCAAGCCTGTTGCCATGATGGTAATCTTTTTGGATAATACCATTCTTTCCATTAGGATGTGGAGGTGGAATGGCCGCGGACATAAGCTTCCATCCTGAATGATTTAGCTTACCCATGTAAATTTCATACTCCTTACCCCAGTAGTCTTTTAGGAGAAGGTTTAGCGTGTGATTAAAGCTTCTTCCAACCACCCATACGCTAACTGTCTTTACAATGCCTTCCACAGGAAGAGGCTTTGCAGCTTTTATGGTAAAGGAATTGTGACCGCGTCTAAAAAAGTCAACCCTAGCCCCTAAAACTAGCTCGTCAGGGATATCTAAGCCTTCTTCATCAGGAATTGGTTGCTTAGCCATAGGGGAACCTTCAAACAGGCGAGTTTTAATAATCCCTTCGTCAGAAGAAATTGCTGAAGTCCATGCCCCTTCAATTTCAAACTTGTCAATGGAAACTTCTTTTAGCGCTATGCCTGCCGATGTACTTCCATACATATTCGGATCAGGCCTATCAAGAGCATAGTTTTCTGCAGTTTGCTGGGCAAACAGAAAAGCGCAAAGAATAGTAACAGCTGGCACAAGAAAAATTAACTTTTTCATAATCCGTTATCCTCCCCGTAGTAATTACCTGAAGAATAGCCACTATTGTCGGAATCAAAGCTCATGCTTTCAAATTCATAGCCATCGTAAGGTGGCCGATGGGCGTTGGTAAAGACCCTAAGCTGGTCAAAGAAAATCTTAAAGTCATCCACTCTCTCTCTAGCCGCTGTCCTTACTCTCAAGGCCACAAGGGTGATGCTGTTTCTCATTCTAGTAGTATAGCGGGAAGCTTGTGGAAGGCTTGTAGGCACATTGACAGAAAGATTCCGCCATCCTTCAAAGTTAAGCCATCCCATGGGAAGCACGTGCACAGTTCCGTTCATGTCGCGGACAAGAACTTCAAGCTCATACAAATGGTTTGAACCCCATACCCACATGTCTATGCGAGATACATTGCCTCTGAAAGGTATTTCGTAAGGAGCGCTTTCCCCGTTTGCATTGGCAGCAACCGGGATAATATCCACCCAGTTATTGCCCTGACGGTTAAACTTAAACTCAACGCCCATAACCCTATATTGAGTTTCAGGGTCAGACTGGAGTAACCGTATAGTGCTCGGCATTCCGTCAAAATACTGTATGCGCGGATAACCTTCAGTTATATTCTTGCTACCCGCAGCAATCCAAGACCATTCTTCGGCCCCATTGTTGTCGAAGCTGTCCACAATGTAGGTTTCATAGCTTGCCAACCGGTTTTGAGCTAAAACCGGAAAGGCGAGTATGCCAGAGAGCGCCACAAAAAATGTAGCCGCTAAAGCTTTTTGCCTCATTCCAAACTCCTTTTACACCTCTAAGAATAGTATATAGTCGTTAAAATGGATTTATGCCCATTATATTTTTCAATCACACATTTGTCAATATTGAATTGTTAAAAGTTTTCATTATCTTATAAACAATCAATTTTAAGCTTAGAGCTTAGCAAAAGCGCGCCGAAAGCTATAACAATTCGCTCTAGATTATCGGATAAATTGCAACGCCAAATAAAGGAATTTTTCTTCTGTAATCCTTAGCTGTTTTTGCAATAGTTTCAGTGGAGATTTATTTCCTGTACTAGGAGCTCTAAACTCTAAACTCTAAACATTTTACCCTAGGGCTTTTCAGCTTTTGGTTACTGACTTTCTTTAAGCCTTGATAAGCTTTATCATTTAGCTGTATGCTAGAGTAGAATGGGAATAAGGGAAAATTTAGCTAAGGTCAGGGCTGAAATTGAAAATGCCATCCACGCAGCGGGGCGCGAGGCTGGCTCTGTCAAGCTTGTTGCTGTGTCTAAGTTTCACCCTGCCTCTGCTGTGCGGGAAGCCATAGAGTCGGGGCAGCTCATTTTTGGCGAAAATCGCGTGCAAGAGGCTTCGGAAAAGTTTCCCTCCTTGCTAAATGCGTTCCCTAAGCTTGAGCTCCATCTAATAGGAAGCCTTCAGCGTAACAAGGTGAGGCGCGCTTTGCCGATTTCTGCGTGCATTCAGTCTGTTGACAGGAAGGAATTGCTTTTAGAAATTGAAAGGCGCGCGGCAGAAATTGAAAAGCAAATTGACGTGCTTTTTGAATTCCATACAGGAGAAGAGTCGAAGTCAGGTTACATGAGCGAGGGAGATCTGTTTTCTTCTATAGAAGAATTAGCGCTATCTTGTCCGCATGTGCGAGCGCGCGGCCTTATGACAATGGCACCCTTTACTGATGACGAAAAAGAAATTCGCCTCGCATTCAAAAAGCTTTATTCTATTCAACAGGAGTGCAAAAGACGCTATCCTTCCCTTAATTTTGATGAGCTTTCGATGGGGATGTCTTCGGATTTTAGAATTGCAATAGAAGAGGGCAGCACAATGGTGCGTGTTGGCACGGCAATTTTTGGGGAGCGAAGGTGAAGGCAGGAGCTTTACGTTTTACGGCGGTGGCAGTTTTTGCGGTGTTTTTTTGCACGCTTCTTCCAGCTGCAACTAGCTCCTCTAAAGAAGATGACGATGAGCCAGTTCCATACGAAGAGGGGGAGTTTCACCCGATTTTGAGCGACATAAGGCGGGCGGAAATTATAGCCTTTGGCACTTATCCCTTTGTAGTGCTTTTTTCGCTTGGGATTTATGAGGTGTTAAGGTACTTTATAAACGGAATGGAAGAAGCCTACCTGCCTTGGCCTTTCAAGAATTCATCAACAGCTATAGCCGTTACAGATGAGGAATACATGATGCTTTTTCTTGCTTCCGCTGGCATTTCCGTAGGCATTGCTACAGTTGACTTTGTGTTGCGTAAGATTCTTAAAAGTGTGCGGGAAAGGCGGGCGGCAGAAGCCGCAGCGCGGGAAGTTCATCCAATTCAAGTGCGGCCGCGTATTTACTCCAATGAAAAAAGCGCGTTTCCGCAGCCTGCACTTCCGCAAGGCTTTTAAGGCTTGACGAAATGCAGCAGTGTAGAGCTGACTTTGTAGTAAGCCTTGAAGGAGGCGCTTCTAGCCGTCTTGACAGCTACTGTGCTAAAGTTTGCGGAATTGCCCGCTCAAGGCTGAAAAGCGGCTTAATATCCGCAAGTGTTGACGGCAAGCCCGCTAAGCTTTCAAGGCAGGTAAGGGCAGGGAATGCTGTTTCACTCCTATGGGCTGATTCTGAGCCTCAAGCAATAGCCGCTGAAGACATTCCGCTTGACATTCTCTTTGAAAATGATGATGTTGCTGTCATCAACAAGCCTAGTGGTATGGTAGTGCACCCGGCTGCTGGCAACTGGAGCGGCACGCTTGTCAACGCGCTCCTTTTCCGCTGGGGTTTGCAAGGGAACACAAGCCATTCCTTTGAAGGCGCTTGCAGCGATAAGGCTGTTCGCCCCGGCATTGTGCACAGGCTGGATAAGGACACCTCTGGCGCGATAATTGCTGCTAAAAACTTAAAGGCTGCAGAATTTTTGCAAAATGAGTTTAAGGCGAGGCGTGTAAAAAAAATATACGCTGCAATCTTGCGTGGCTCGCCGCCTCAAAAGCGCGGTGTTATAGAAAACATTATCTTTCGAGATCCCAAAAGCCGCATTCGCTTTGCTTGCGGCAACTCCAGCGGCTCTGGCAGGGGCAAGCGGGCAAAAACTGCCTACAAAGTTATAGCGGAATACGGGGATTATGCGGCAGTCCTTTTTAGGATTTACACAGGGAGAACACACCAAATAAGGGTGCACGCCCGCTTTTTGGGCTGCCCCGTGGTGGGTGACCCGCTTTACGGCAGGCATGGGGAGCTGCCGCCTATGATGCTGCACGCTCTTTCCCTTGCAATAAGGCTGCCAGGAAAAGAAGGCCTTTCAACATTCCGTGCGCCGCTTCCCGAACACTTTAAGGCAGCCATTCGCTCGCTTAAAAAATGCAGGACTCCTAGCTCAGGGATAAAATGAGCGCTAAAGGCGAAAACCCGCTTTCATCTAGCTTTTACGAGCGCTTTTACAGGAATGAGCCCGAAGTTCTTCTTGACAAACCGGGCTACGCTATTCTTTGGAAGCCTCACAATATGCACTCGGCCCCGCTTGCAGAAGGCGAGCAAGGCAATCTCTTGACCTGGTATCTTTCGCTGCCCGACATCCCCGATGAAGCCAGGCGCGTTATTGGGAAAAAGAGGGTGGAGTGCGGGCTTTTACACCGCCTTGACTTTGCTACAGCTGGCCTTGTACTTGTGGCAAAAACACAAGGCGCTTTTTATCTTCTTGAAGAGGCGCAGAAGGAAGGGCGCTTTGTTAAAGGCTACCGCGCCTTTTGCAACTGCTCAGACAAAAAGAGCGAGAAGCTGCCGTATAGGGAAGGTAGCCGCTTTTGTGTTAAGTCGCGCTTTAGGGTATTCGGGCAAGGTGGACGGGAAGTGCGCCCGGTTTTTGCAAGCGATGGGGAAGGCAAAAGGCGCAAAGATAGGCGCATTTCGCCAAAAGAATACTATACTAACATTGATGTTGAAAAAATAACGGATGACGGAAGGTTCGCCTCTCTCTTGTGCTCGCTTGAGGCAGGCTTTCGTCACCAAGTAAGGGCGCATCTTGCTTCATGCGGCTTTCCTGTTTGCGGCGATCAGCTTTACAATCCGCTTTGCAAGATGGCGCCTGCAAACAAAGGCGGAAAAGAGCCTTCGGCATTCATGCAGCTTATCGCCGTTAACTTATCCTTTCCTGACCCGCAAAGCTCAAGTTCAGTATTTTTTTCGCTTCCGCCAAAAGATAAAACGAGCCTGCAATTAAAAGGGTAGCCCCTTCCTTTTCAGCTTCTGCGATTGACGCTGTAATTGCCCTTTCGCATTCAGAAATAACAAGAGCGTCGGCGCCGCTTATTGTCTTACAAGCTTCGCGGAAAGCCTTTGCCGTGCCCTCGATGTTGCTTTGCTTGTTGTTTCCCGGCTTTGTTATTGTAATTGAAGCAAATTTCTTATCTGCAAGTGAAGCCATGCTGCGCGCGTTTTTGTCAGCAGCGCAGGCAAAAAGAAGGTGGGCAGGCTTTTCGCCAAAAATACTAAAAAATGAGGAAAGTGTAGCTTTTAAGCTCATTTCGGTGTGCGCCCCGTCAAGAACCAGCGTAAAGTTTTCGGCAGGGATAATTTCAAGCCTGCCGGGTAAAAAACAACTCGAAAGCGCAGTCTCTATTTGCTCTTCGCTTATTTGCGGTAAAAGCGTTTTGGCAGCGTATGCGGCAAGGGCTGCATTTTCCGCCTGTATTAGGGAAGGCATTTTAAGCGAGAAGGAAAGAGGCCGCCTAAAACGCGCGCCTCCTTTAAGCGCGTTAAATTCTGCCTTTACAGAAAGCAGGACCTTACAGGGAGCATCTTCTAGCCTTATGTATGCAGTTCTAAGGGAAGCGAGCGCCTCTTCCATAAAGAAGGCGGGTGCTGAAAGTTCCTTAGCCTTGTTTGCAAAGACTTCCGCAGCTTCCGCCTGCTGCTTCGAGATAAAAACCGGCTTTCCTTCCTTTATAATACCTGCCTTTTCGCCTGCAATTTCCTTTATTGTGTTGCCTAGATACTCAGTATGCTCAAGCTCAATAGACGTTATAATGCAGCCTTCGGGCTCTAAAATATTTGTAGCGTCAAGGCGGCCGCCAAGCCCAGTTTCAAAGACAGCCCACTGGTAGCCAGCGTTCTTAAATGTGAGCATTGCAAAAAGTGTTACAAGCTCAAACCAGCTAGGGCGCTTATCGGCAGATAAAAGCCTTTCTGCATTTTCCGCGCAAGCTGCAACGGCGCGGGCGGAGCTTTCAAGAACGCTGTTAGCGGGGAGGCCTGCAGGTCCTGCAACGCGCTCCAAAAAAGAAAGAATGTGCGGGGATGTGTAAAGGCCCGTTTCAAGACCAGAGTAAAAAAGAATTGAAGCCGCCATTGCGGAAACAGAGCCCTTGCCCTTTGAGCCCGCAACGTGTAGGGCTTTGAATGCCTTTTGTGGATTGCCCGCCTCTTTTGCAAGGATGCGCATGACGTCAAGGGAAAATCCGCCCGTCTTTTTTGCAATTTCGTAATTTGCGTATCCTTCAAGATAGGTAGAAAACCATTCCAGTTTTTTTTCCATGCTAAAATTATGCCTTAAAGCCCACTTGCCGTAAAGGAGGCTATTATTATAGAATAAAGTTAAATGGAAAAGCCCTTTTCCCTGCCTGAAAACCTTTCCGGCCTTAAAATACACATGGTCGGCATAAAAGGTACAGGCATGACAGCGCTTGCGGAGCTTTTGCTTAGCGCGGGCGCGTCAATTACGGGTAGCGATGTTCCTGATAAATTCTACACCGACGAAATTTTATCTTCGCTCGGCATATCTCCTATTGAGGGCTTTTCTGAAAGCAACATTCCAAAAAATGCGGATCTTGTAATTTATTCTGCAGCCTATTCCGCAAAGGAAAACCCTGATCTTATAGAAGCTGAAACACGGGAGCTTCCGATGATGAGCTACAGCGAAGCCTTAGGCCAGTTTTCCGCGCGTCCGTTTTCCATAGGAATTGCAGGCGTTCACGGAAAGACAACGGTTGCAGGCATGACGGGGGCAGCTTTCAAGGCTCTGGATTTAAGCGCATCAGTGCTTGCGGGAAGCGCAATTTCATCCTTTGGTGGAAAATGCACAATGATAAATGGGCTAAAGTATTTTGCAGCCGAAACTTGCGAATACCGCGAAAATTTTCTTTTTTTTCACCCTTCAAAAATTGTGCTTACTAGCATAGAAAGCGACCATCAAGACTATTACCCTACCTACGATTCCATTTATGAAGCCTTTATTCGCTACATTAATCTTTTGCCGCAGTATGGTGAGCTAATTTACTGCGCGGATAATCCAGGCGCACGGGAGGCTGCAAGATCTGCTTTTTCCATACGCCCTGATATTGTCTATACAAGCTATGGGGAATCTGCTGATGCCCAGTTCAAGATTTCCTTTTTAGGAGCAAAGGGCGGAAAGCAGCATTTTGCGATTAGGGGCTTGCCGGGAGAGTTCAGCCTAAGGATACCAGGAAAGCACAATGTCATTAACGCTGCAGCTGTTTGCGCCCTTGCCTCATCTATCCTTGCAAAAGAAAAGGGCAGCCTGCACTTTGCAGACGCGGGCAAGCTTAGGCAAGCCTTGTCGGAGTACTCGGGCGCCAAGCGGCGTTCTGAAATTGTAGGGGAAGCGGACGGCGTTTTAGTGCTTGATGACTATGGCCACCACCCTACAGCTATTTTTTCAACGCTTGCTGGCTTTAAGGAGTTTTATCCCGGAAGAAGGCTAATTGTGGATTTTATGTCGCACACATACTCTAGGACAGCCGCGCTTCTTGCTGATTTTGCAAAAGCGTTCGGGCCGGCTGACGCTGTAATTCTCCATAAAATTTACTCATCAGCGCGGGAACAGTTTGATGGAAATATTACAGGCAAAACCCTTTTTGACGCCGTGCGGCAGCACAACAGGAATGCCCGCTACTTTGAAGAGCCAGAAGGCGCGCTAAAATTTGTTTCAAAGTATCTCAAGGAAGGCGATATTTTTGTGACTATGGGAGCAGGCGACAACTGGAAACTCGGCCTAATGGTTTTGGAAGAGTTGAAGGCGCGCGAGGCTGCAAGAGCGGTTGGCGAAAAAAGATGAAAAGCATGACAGGCTACGCCTACCTTGAAAGGCAGTCGGGGGAAATGTTTGCATCCATAGAAATAAAAAGCGTAAACTCGCGCTTTTTGGACCTGTCTGTCAATCTTCCCTTTTGGCTTAGCACAAGCGAAAAGCCGGTTAGGGACTTTTTTAAGGGAAAGGTTTTGCGCGGAAAGGTTGAAGTTGCAGTGCGCTTAAAGGAAGGAGCTTCAAGTCTTGCCATCTGCGCTGACATTGAAGCGGCTAAGGGCTATGCGGGGGCCTTTGCAGAAATTGCCGCCGCCATAGGCTGCAAAAGCGACATTCCCCTTTCTCTTATTGCATCTCAAGAAGGGGTTTTGCGCGCTGAACGGCCGGATAGTGGCAACGTGTATCTTGAAGTAATCGCGCCCCTTATTGAAGAGGCCTTTGCCGAGTTTGACAGGTCGCGCGTGGAAGAAGGGGAAGCCCTTAAAGCTGATATTCTTTCTATGGCAGAAAGGATAGAGGCTTCTGTTTCTGCTATAGAGGAGAGAGTGCCTTTACTGGAAGAGATTTTCCGCAATAACGTGACTGCGCGCTTTGAAGAAATGCTAGGCACAATAACGGATGACGACAAGAGGCGTATTATGCAAGAAGTAGCAGCCCTTTTAGTAAAGCATGCTATAAACGAAGAGCTTGTGCGCTTGCGCTCCCATCTTACTGTTCTTAAAAGTGAGCTTGCAGAAAGCCCCTCGCCTGGCAAAAAGATAGACTTTATCTGCCAAGAAATACACCGCGAAGCTAATACAATAGCTTCAAAAACTCAAGACTTTGAAACGGCAGGCGCTGTCATCTCCATTAAAGAGCAAATAGAAAACATAAGGGAGCAGGCAAGAAACATTGAATAACGCAAATTGCAAGGAAGGCTGCGCGGCGCTTAGCAGCTACAGGGTACGCGCGGGCAAGGACTTGCGCATAGCCATTTCAGGCAGGTCTGGTTGTGGGAACACAACTGTATCGCGGATTGTTGCCGAAGCGCTAGGCATTGCGCAAATAAACTACACATTCAGGAACATAGCGGAAGAAAAAGGTATTCCGCTTGAAGCAATTGTAGAGCAAGCAAAGCTTGACACTTCCTTTGATAAGCTTGTGGATAGTAGGCAGGTTGCTCTTGCGCGCGTGGCGTCTTGCGTGCTTGGTTCTCGCCTTGCAATATGGATGCTGCCGGAAGCTGACCTTAAAGTATACCTTTCAGCATCTTTAGAGGTGCGCTCCAAGCGCATTTATAATAGAGAGGGCGGAAACATTGAAGAAGTGCAACGCTTTACAGAAAAGCGAGACTCTGAGGATAGCCGCCGTTACATGACGCTTTACGGCATAGATAACGCAAACTATTCCACAGCTGATTTAATCATAGATACTGAAAAATACCTGCCGCAAGAAATTGCAAAAATCATCCTAGATGCACTCCTTGAAAGGGGGCTGGTGGAAAAGGATTAAAGCGGTTGCCTGCTTAGCCAAGGCGGCAGCAGGGGGCTTCTCTCCTTTTGCTTTTTATATTATATTTTTATAAAATTTTATCAAAATGTATGCTAGAAATAAGAACCTATAATTTAAGGAGGAAAAGCAGGGGTGAAAAAGCTCATTCCAATTGCTTTAGCAGTAGTTTTTGTTTTAGGCTTTGCAGCTTGCAGCAGAGGCAATAGGTTTACCGCGGGCACGTACGAAGGTGTTGCTCCCGGCATGAACGGCGACATTGCAGTCTCCGTAACTTTAAGTGAAACGGAAATCACCGATGTTGCGGTAACTTCGCATCAGGAAACAAGGGGCATTTCTGACCCCGCCATTGCTCAGGTGCCCGCAGCCATTGTCGCGGTGCAGTCAACGCAGGTTGACACAGTATCCGGCGCGACAATTACAAGCCAAGGCATTATCAATGCTGTAAACGCCGCGCTCCAGGCTGCGGGAGTAAAGCCCTCGTCGCTTAAGCCAAGAGAAGCCGCGCCGATGGAAGTTTCCTTTACTCCCGGCACCTATACCGGTAGCGCGGAAGGCTACAATGGCACGGTTGAGCTTAGCGTTACATTCACAGAAACAAATATCACAGACATTCAAGTAGGAAGCCACATTGAAACAGCCTATGTGGGAACCCCCGCTTTTGATATCCTTATCCCGCAGATTATAGAAGCTAACGGCACCGGCGTGGACGCAATTTCCGGCGCCACATTCACTTCTGCGGCTGTAAAGGCGGCTGTTGAAGACGCTGCCTCTCAGGCTGGCTGTAGCCCTGTAGCTCTTAGGGCTAATAGACTTGCCGTTACAGCGCAGTCTCCTATTGAAGACACTTGGGACGTAGTCATTGTAGGCGCTGGTGGCGCAGGTATTATGGCGGCAGCTCAGGCAGCACAGGACGGCAACACTGTGCTGGTTATAGAAAAGAACGCTGAAATTGGCGGCAACACTATTGTTTCAGGCGGGCAGTACCAGAGCGTGCAGCCCTATCTTGTCTGGGATGCGCAAAACCCCAACGCCACTACAGGTAGGTACAACGGGCAAACCTATGACAAGGTAAAAAGCGACACCGGCCGCATTGCCACATTGCGCACAATCCTTGAGTGGAGCGAGAATGCCTTTGACGGCACGATTGACGCGGCGCACCCCTTTGTGGCGGGAGACATTTCCATGCTGAGCGGGCGCGGCGTTCACGCGGAATACTTGCCGACGCTAAGGGCGCTAAAGCAGGAAATCCGCGCCTACCTTGCTTGGGCAGAGCCGCAGCTTGCGGCGGGCACGCCCGAAAACCAGCTTACGCTCTTTTCTACCATAAACTTGCACATTTTCCAAACCTATTACGGCGGCTTGCGGCCAAATGCAGCACAAACTGAATGGATATACGGCGATTACAACCTTGTCGCGCAGTTTATAGAAGGCGGACAGGATATAAAGCCTTGGCTTGAGTCAATGGGTGTGCAGTTTGACAACGCCATTCAACCCACGCTGATTGGTGCGCTTTGGCAGAGGGAAAACGTCCACAACGGTGCGGTCGTGAACGGACAGCATTATGACGGCAACTGGGGGGCTTACTTTGCAGCTCCTATGGCGGTAGTGCTTGGCGCTAACGAAAAGAACCAGATTATGCTTCGCACAACGGCAACAGAGCTCATAACTGAAGGTGGGCGCGTTGTGGGCGTAAGGGCTGAAATGCACGACGGCACAGCCGTTACCGCAAACGCTTCAAAGGGGGTAATTCTTGCAACAGGTGGCTTTGCGGCAAATATCCCCGAAGTGCTTAATACAAATGACTACTGGTCAAGCGACTACCTTACCGACGGCATAGGAACTACTAACCGCAGCTCCATGCAGGGCGACGGTATAAGAATGGCTCAGGCAGCTGGCGCGGGCGTTACAGGCATGGCGTTTACGCAGCTTATGCCTTTAGGCTGGGTTGACGGCGGAAACTTAGCCTTTGGCGGCGGCGAGGATGCAATCTTCATTAATCCTAGGACGGGCCTGCGCTATGTCGACGAGACAAGCGAGCGCGATGTTCTTTCTGAAGCAGCATTTGAAAACGGCATAGAGATGAAAGGTGTAAAGGGCGTTTTTGTGGAGCTTAGCAATCCAGCATCCCCAATACCTGGCCTTCCGTTTCCGGGAGAGGTTGACGTTGAAGGGAGGATGTATGTTGGAAGTGTTGAAAAGCTTTCAAGTGTCCTTGATGAAAACGGCATAAACTTGAGCGCGCAGCAGCTTACAAGCGTGATTACCTCATACGACAACTACATTATGGGCGTAAGTTCTGAAATCGATGTTCCCAAGGCGGGATACCGCAGGCTAATTGGCAGCGCGGAAAGGAATGCCGACGGCACTTTCAACACAGGCACTTACGAGGTCGGCGAAATTAGAATGCGCTTTATGGCGCCTAGCACCCATCATACTATGGGCGGCCTTACGGTGGACACGCGGCGCCATGTACTTGACGCAAACGGCAACGCTATTGCAGGCTTGTACGCGGCAGGCGAAATTACCGGCGGCTTACATGGCGGAAACCGGCTCGGCGGTAACGCCATTGTAGACATCATAGTTTCAGGGCGCACGGCGGCGCAGTCTGTGCAGGCAGACAATCGCTAAGCTCCTATTGAGCCGGCTTTTCTGCTGGCTTAAGGGCTTATGAGCAACGGGCAGAAAGAGCAGCTGTTTTCAATATGGAAAAGGGCTGCCGCCTTGTTGTAAATGTTAACCTGAATCGATCATAAAATATCCTCGTTTGCTATCCCGCCCTGCTTAGCTTCGAAACACAGTTACGCTTGAAGTTGAACTATGTATACTAGCAAGCTTGCACTGTAGGCTCGCTATAGGGAACTCGCAGCCTAGCTCTAAGCTCTATTGCGGCATAAAGCAAGAATCTTGTGAAATCATTGCCCTTTCTCTGCATGAATGCATTAACTTGGCACAGGCTTGCCAGTTAAAAGATTTTAATGCCTTACAGTCAAATATTTTTCTTGACGACTTGGTTTTGCAGTGTTTGCATATAATGCGCGGCTTTGCGCAAAAGCTAACGCGCAAAGCTAAACTTGCAGATAGGGACTAGTCTATGCGGACATAATGCCTCCGCATGGATTTTGCCATTAAGCGCATTCAATTTTAGAGGAGAGGAGGCTAGGGGCATCATTCATTGAGTAGATATGCGGGCAGGTTCATGGCTAGCTTGTATTTTGCAGCCTATGACAATCTTGCTTTAATTTTAACGAGAGCGCAATGCGGCTTTAAGCAGGAGTTAAGGTTGCCTACAAGAAACCTGTCAAGAGAGTGCTATGCAAAGCTTAAAAAAGCGCGGGGGATATTCCTGCAGCCACAGGATTTATCTTAATCATTCCAACTTATCCCTTGCTGGAGCATTAGGGAAAGTGGTTAATCTTAAAAATATATAAAAAGAGAGAGTGTTAGTATGAGTACTTTATTTCTTGTTTTGGGCGTTATCATGCTTACTGTTCTTGCAATTAAAGGCGTTCCAATCTTCTATTGTTCGATTATTGCCAGCATTTTTGTCCTGCTTACAGCTGGAATGGATGTGATTTCAGGCATGACATCAACCTACGCGGGATCCCTTGGCAACTATCTTATTGCCAACTTTTTTATATTCACGTTTGCTGCCATTTTTGGAAAGATTGTTGAAATGTCAGGATCAGCTAACTCCATTGCTGACTTTATTGTAAGCAAAATTGGCCCAAAGTTTGTTGTACCTGCAATTATCATTGCCGGAGGCATTATGGCTTACGGCGGCATATCTGTCTATGTGGGCATGTTTACACTTTATCCGCTCATGTTTGCCATGTTCGAGCGCGTCAACATATCCCGCACGCTAGCGCCAGGCATTTATCTTGCTGCGGCAGGCTCTTTTGCTGCTTGGATGCCGGGCTCTCCCGCAGTGCAAGTGCTTCAGCCAGTGCAGGTTTTTGGAACAAGCACGTTCGCCGCCGCTGTTCCAGGTTTTATCACTGTGGCAATTGAAATCGCGCTTGAAATCGTGTTTTGCGTGTGGTATGTAAAGTATACCCAGAAAAAGGGTTTGGGCTGGGAAGGTTGGGAAGCTTTGGGCGGAAACCCTGCAGGCAAGGATGACAAGAAAAAGCCAAACTTTATATGGGCCATTATCCCCATGGTAATTTTGATCGCGTCTCTGGGTATCCTCAATAAGTATTCTCCAGTGGTTGGCCTTACCATCGGCATAGTGGCTGCCCTTATTATCTATGCCCCCTTCCTTCCATGGAAATCGGGCTTTTGGAACAATATGCAAACCGGGTTTATGTCAGGCTGCACCGCGCTAATGGCTACATGTTCAGCTGTAGGATTTGGCGGCGTAATTGAGTCTACAGAGGCATTTCAAAATTTAGTAAACATTGTCACGGGAATAGATGGCAGCCCTATCATCATATCTGTTGCAATTACCGCGGTGTTGGCTGGAATTTGCGGTTCAGGCATAGGCGGGCAGGGAATGGCATTGCCCATGATTAACACGTACTTTGCGCCCATGGTGACAAACTTAAGCGCCCTTACGCGGGCATTGGCGCTTTCTTGCACAATCTTTACGTTGCCGTCAAACGCGGTTGTAAATTCTTCCATTACCGCGGCGCATACAACTCACAAGCAGTCTTATTTTATGACCTTTATAACGCTTAGCGTTATGTCCTTTGTTTCCATGGTTATACTTTTGATTTTGTTTGCCATTATGGGATACATGTAAGCTTATTATGGGAATGCCCTTGTGCATTCCCGCTTAAACCCCGCCTTGCTTACCTTAAGCGATTCCTTCGACACTTGTAAATAGCCTGTAGCTCCTAGCTAACAGCCACTAGCCCTAGGGCAGGGTAAGTAGCCCTCGCTCAAGCACTCTACTTGCTAAACCCTAGCGCTATTGGCTAAAAGCTAATGGCTAACATGCTAAGAGTAAGAGCTATTTCCGTTTTGTAAATCAGTGCTGTGTGCTGTCATTCAGTAGACGGTGGACGGGGCTAGGGTCAGACAAGAAGAAGGGCAGTGCCCCTGTAAACAGTAAACAGTAAACAGTAAACAGTAAACAGTAAACAGTAAACAGTAAACGCTTATAGCATATACGCTATGTTAGGGGCCTCTCATAGTGTATGAGAGGGGTATCTCATAGCTTTCTGACGTTTTGTAATCAGTGTTTGGTAACTTATCTAGGATAGCCAAAAAAGATGTTTGACGAGTGCTAAAACCACTATTACAGTTCTTATTTATAAAAATAATTTTTTGGAGTGATTAAATGAAAGGTAAAATTGGTCTTGAAGAGCACTTTGCTATTCCAGAGACATTAGCGGATTCTGAAAGGTATTTTGAAGCCGATGTGTGGAAAAAGTTTTCTGCAAAAATCCTTGACTTGATGGATATGCGCCTAAAGGAGATGGATGATAACGGCATGGACATGATGATTTTGTCGCTAAATTCTCCTGCCATACAGGCTATTTACGATAAGGGCAAGGCTGTAACCACTGCCAAGAAAGCTAATGACACCCTAGTCGAGGCTATAAGGAAGTATCCAAAAAGGTATCGCGGCCTTGCAGCCCTTCCTATGCAGGATGTTGACGAGGCAATAAAGGAAATGCAAAGGTGCATAAAGGACCTGGGCTTTGTTGGCGTCCTTGTGAATGGATACTCGCAAATTGACACGGCAGACAAGTACAAGTACTTGGATGATCCCGAATACCTGCCTTTCTGGGCGGAACTAGAAAAACTTGACGTGCCGTTTTACATGCACCCAAGGGAGCCTATGCCATGCAACATGGGGCAAATTGAGGGGCATCCTTGGCTTGAAGGCGCGTCGTGGGCATTTGGCGTTGAAACTGCAACCCACACGCTTAGATTGATGTGTTCCGGTATTTTTGACAAGCACCCTAAGCTTAAATACATACTTGGCCATCTTGGGGAATGCCTTCCGTTCTGCATTTGGAGATGCCAGAACAGAATAAACAAGACAGCCCGCGGAATGCCCGCCAAAAGGCCGCTTCCTGAATATATGCAGGAAAACGTATGGGTTACAACAAGCGGACAATTCCATTCGCCGTCCCTGTGGGCAACAATTATGGAAATGGGCGCTGACAGGGTGTTGTTTTCGACCGATACTCCGTTTGAAGAAGTAAGCGACGCTTGCACTTGGTTTGACAACTGCATGCTTAGCGAACTCGATCGCTATAAGATAGGAAGGCAGAATATTATCGACTTGTTCAAGCTAACAGACTTGTAGCAGTTAGTTTAGCAAAAGATTTTTAACAAGCCGAGCGCATGCGGCTTTTCAATGTCCTGCGCTATTCTTGCTGTAATTATTTTGACAAAAGGGTTTTCTTGACTTATGCTTTTATAGCGAATGCTAAAAAAGTAAGCATCTGCCGTGTTTTTTTGGCAAATGAGTGAGGAGGGTTTAATGAATAATCGAACTGATATCAAGGACTTGCGGCAAGCGCTTAAGGTTCTTGAGCAAATGCCAGGTGAGCTGGTGCAGACTGATGTTGCGGTAGAGCCCCTGGCGGAGCTTGCAGGCGTGTATCGTCATGTGGGTGCAGGGGGCACTGTAATGCGGCCTACAAGGTCAGGAGGCCCTGCCATGATTTTCAACAATGTAAATGGTCATCCTGGCGCGCGCGTGTTAATAGGCCTTTTGGCAAGCCGAAAGCGCGTGGGCTACCTGCTGGGCGAAGCCCCTGAGCGCTTGGGATTTTTACTCAATCAGGCTGTAGAAGCCCCAATCCCTCCGGTGGAGGTTCCAAATGAAGAAGCTCCCTGCCAAGAAGTAATTCATTTGGCTAGTGATCCTGATTTTGACATACGAAAGCTTGTACCTGCCCCCACCAATACTGAAGAAGATGCCGGTCCCTACCTTACTTTTGCGCACTGCTATGCCAGTGATCCTGAAACGGGGGAATCAGATATAACTATTCATCGCCTCTGCTTGCAGAGCAAGGATGAGCTTTCCATGTACTTAGTGCCAGGTCGCCACTTGGAGGTGTTTATACAGAAAGCTGAAGCTGCAGGTAAGCCGTTGCCTATTTCAATATCAATTGGCGTGGATCCCGCAATAGAGATTGCCTCATGCTTTGAACCGCCAACAACTCCTTTAGGGTACAACGAACTCGGTGTTGCAGGAGCTATTAGGGGCGAAGGGGTAAAACTTACCCGTTGCCGCACTGTAAACGAGTGTTGTATTGCCAACGCCGAATATGTATTGGAGGGGGAGGTGCTTCCTGGTGTGCGCTGCAGAGAGGACCAGAACACTAATACAGGCAAAGCTATGCCTGAATTCCCCGGATACACCGGGCCTGCCAAGCCGTCAATTCCTGTAATTAAGATAAAGGCGGTAACTACAAGGAAAAATCCTATTATGCAAACTTGCATAGGCCCCAGCGAGGAGCATGTTTCCATGGCGGGCATTCCCACTGAGGCTAGCATAATTTCAATGGTTAACCGTGCCATGCCAGGCAAACTTCAGAATGTATACTGCGCTTCCTGCGGAGGCGGCAAGTATGTGGCTATTTTGCAATTCAAAAAGTCTGTGCAGGCTGACGAGGGTCGCCATCGCCAGGCAGCCCTGCTTGCCTTTTCATCCTTTAGCGAGCTAAAGCATGTGTTCTTGGTTGATGAAGATGTGGATCCTTTCGATATTTCGGATGTAATGTGGGCAATGACTACAAGATTCCAGGCAGACAGAGACATTGTTACCATACCAGGTGTCCGCTGCCATCCTCTAGATCCTTCTAGCGATCCGGAGTATTTCTCATTAATTGGGGATAGGGGCATTGCTTGCAAAGCTATTTTTGACTGTACTGTTCCATTTAACTTGAAGGACAAATTCCAGCGTTGCAAGTTTAAGGATGTTGATCCGTCCCACTGGCTGCCGGAGCTTTTTGAAAAGAAGTTGTAATCTTGGAAAGAGGCATGAAACGACGACTGCTTATTGGAATAAGCGGGGCCACAGGTATTCCTATAACTGAGGAGTTCTTGCGGCAGCTAGCCATGTTTCCGGACATAGAGCGGCATCTAATTCTTACGGATGCAGCGGAACATGTGGTTGCGCAGGAGGGGAACTGTTCTTTGGAGGAGCTGAAAGGCCTTGCAGATGTCGTTTACGAGAATGACAACAGAGGCGCAGAACCAGCAAGCGGGACCTATCCTACCATGGGGATGGTTATTGTTCCGTGCAGCATGAAGACTGTGGCAGGCATTGTCAGCGGCTATAGCGATAATTTGCTGTTGCGTGCAGCCGATGTTACCCTAAAGGAGCGCCGCGCTCTTATACTTGTAGCCAGAGAATGCCCCTTGGGCATTGTGCATCTGCGGAATTTGCTTGAGGTTAGCCGCATGGGGGCAGTGGTTTTGCCCCCCATGCTAAGCTATTACCATCATCCTAAGTCTATAGAAGAGCTCACGCGCCACATAGTGTTCAAGATTCTTAGGCACTTGGGACTTGACTTTGAAGGGATATACTCATGGCAGGGAATGCCTTGGGAAATTCGCCAATGAGTTTTCAAGACTGTGCTGAAGGGAAGGACGCTCTTTTTGAAAGCGATGCCTTGCCGCGCCCGCTACAGCTTTCCCGATGCGCGCTTGGAAAGCTTATACGCGTATGGGCTTTGCCTCTGGACTGCGGCTTCCATGTATTGGTGGCTGGCGGTGATATGTCGCATGTAGGGGCTATTTCTGGCGCTGGCTATTCCGAGCGGCGGGCTAGGGATGCGGGAAAAGCAGTAATGGGGGGACAAGATACGCCAATGTTGCCAACACAAACTCTAGCTTTTGGCACGCACCAAGAAGGTGTTATTACTGAAAAGTGGGCTTCAGAGCTCGCGCGCTTTTGCGGCGTTCCCTGCACTGTAGCTTGCGGCATACACTATGAAGGACTTTCTCAGGAAGGAATTAGCCAAGTTATTGCAGTATGCGCCGAGCTGCTGGAAGATCTTAAAGCTAGAATTAAATGAAATTCCTAGCAAAAAGTAATTGAACATATTCTTTTTAAGCAATTATCGTTAATAAGGCGCGCATATTCGTTGTATATGCCTTTTTGTCCAAGATGCATGCAGCCCAAGCCTTGAAAAAATGATCTTTGAAAGTGTGTAAGAAACTACCGCAGTAGATCAAACGAGCTGCTAGCATAGCGCATGCTGTCATTTTTCCTGAACTGACAAACAAAACACCACCTGGCCTGGCTTGAGGGGATATATTGTGTAGGGCTGCATGTAGTAAAAGCGATTGTCTTCCTGTGAGCACACAACGGCATCTTCTTATTTTATTCAGCAAGAGTTGCCACCATATTTGCTGGCTCAAGGCAGGCCAGCAGGATATTTCCCTATAAACAAACAAAATATAAAGCGGATGAAGGGAGTCGAACCCTCGTCATCAGCTTGGAAGGCTGAGGTA
>CAYYCW010000009.1:0-20125 GCA_964470435.1 uncultured Treponemataceae bacterium | reverse complement strand
GCACTTGCAAAGAGAGAACACATCCGCTTTTCCCGCTTTGGGGAGCGGCTTGCCTAAAAGGAGATGCAATGTTTAGCAAGAAATTGAAAGAAAGGCTAAAGAAGATAACGCTTGCGTACAAAATGTATCGCGCGGCGCGGAAAGTGTACCGCAGGCTGCGAAGAGCTTGCAACGAAGCCCGCGCCATTTTGCCTACAAGGCTTATGGCGTTTTCAAGGCCTTACTACGGTCTTTGCCGCGAGGCGCGCGATGTGCCGGTTGTTGTCTCTATGGCGAGTTACAGGGCGCGCTTTCCTATTACGCACATCGCGCTTAAGTCCATCTTGCGGCAAACCGCAAAGCCAGACAAGATAATACTCAACATAGACAGGTAGGATGAGCCCTATCTGCCTAAAGCTGTGCTCAAGTTGCAAGCCTTCGGCGTTGAAATCAAGGCGCGCGATGGGCAGCTTAAGTCGCACAAAAAGTGGCTTTACGCCTTTCAGGAAAACTCCGACGCGGCTATTATCACCGTTGACGATGACATTATATACCCCAGACAATGATAGCGGAGTTGCTAGATTCTTATAAAAGGCACCCTAACTGCGTGAGCGCGCGGCGCGTCCACATGATGACAAAGGACAGCACAGGCCGCCTAAAGCCCTACAACGAGTGGCGGTACGAGTACAAGGGCCTCGTTGATGAGCCGTCGCACTCGCTCTTTGCTACAACGGGGGGCGGCACGCTATTCCCTTCGAGAAGAGTTGCCTCACACGCTTTGTTCGCTACAGGCTGTGCAGGCGTATTACCCTCCCCCCCAAATACTCAACAATCACACAGCACTCGCTCTTTGACGCTGAGTGCTGCAACCTAGGAAACATACGCCGCCTTGCCTTAAACGCCGACGACATTTGGCTAAAGTTTATGGAGTTGCGTTGTAGTGTAAAGTGCGTTTACGTCCCTTGCAAAAGGTGGGGAACGGAGATTCGCTCTAAGATACTTGAAGGCACAGGTCTTGGTATTGAAAACTGGCAAGGCGGCAACGACATTTGCATAGAAAAGATGCAAAAAGCGTATAACATCAACCTTGCGGGTTACGCTGTAGAGGATGATGGAAAGCAAGCTTCGTCCTCGCATCCTTAGCCTCCCCGCGCGCCCTCTCTGCCCTGCGCGGGCTCATCCTCTTTTTCGCCCTTTAGGGCTTTCTCTATGCGTTCTTCGAGGTTATCAAGGGATGCGGTTTGTTCATTGTCGGGGTATAGCTCTTTAACAAAGGCTGCTTCCTCTAGAGCCGCATCGTAAAGCTTTGCCGCAAAGAGTAGCTCCACATAATCGGCTGCAACGCGCGCGTCATCAGGACGCTCGTCCATTAATTTTTCATAAAGCGGCAAAGCTTTTCCTATTTGACCATCGGAGGCAAGTGCAAAGGCGTATGCGGAAATAAGGATTGAGTTTTCTTTATCTTTTTCATAAAGGGATGCAAAAATCTTTACAGCAGCGCTCCAGTTTTCGGATAAGGCGTGCATCTTCCCCATGCCATATTGCGCAACGTCCTTAAAGGCATCTTCTCTTGCAGCCTTTTCGTAAAAGAAAAAAGCCTTTTCGTATTCCTCCACTTCAGCGTAGCTATCCGCTAAAACCAAGTATTCAGCGGCAAGGGCTTCCCTGTCAGGGGCTGTAAGGCAGGCAGAAAGGTAAAAAGGCAAGGCAAAGGTTGCCGCAATCGTGGCAAAACAGTAGCGCCGCCCTAGCTCACGCATTAGCGCTGGTCTCCTAAAACAGTGCGCTCAATCTCTTTAAGCTGCGAGCGGTAAAGGCCGTTTACGTCAGCGCCATAATCCGCCAAAAGCTGAATAATGTTGCGAGGGGAATCTTCTTCATCCTTGCCGTTAATGCGGTCGCCAGCGTCTCCAAGCCCCGGCATAATGTAGGCTGCCGAATTTAGCACAGGATCCATCCAAAGCGTGTATACGCTGCAGTTTTCAACAGCGCGCACAACGCGCAAAGCCCCTTTAAGGGCTGCAATCACATTAAAAAACTTGATAGACTTAGGCTTTATCCCGTGCTCCTTTAAGTAATTTGCAATGGTAACAAGGCTTCCGCCTGTAGCGTTCATGGGGTCGGCAAAAATCAAGTCTTTGCCGTCAAGCGCTTCAAGGTTAAAAAAGGAGCGGTCAAGATCAAGAATGTATTCCATGTCGCTTTCTGCCTTTAAGTCATTTCGCCTAATTCTAAAAAGAGCGAAAGGCGTAACATAACCGTGCGAAGAATACTCTTCAATCTCTTTTGAAACAATCATAGAAGGCAAAAGCGCGCCGCGAAGCATTACGCACATCACAGTGTTTTCTATCTTATAGTCAATGTCTGGAATCTTGTGTACAGCGTAGTTTTGCACTGGGGAAGTTACAGGCGTTTTTACAACAAGATAGTTCTTTTGCTCCGAATGGCCGTTGCTAAAGGCAAGCCTAAAAAGCATTTCGTAGGCGCGCTGAATGTAGTAGACAAACTCGCGGTGTCCTGTGCGAATGTCTCGCAGCTTTGCAATAACGCGGCTTGCCTCCGCGTGAGATTCCTCTTCTGTTTCAAAGGAGTAAACGCAAATTGAAGGGGTTTCCTTGCAAATTTCTTGCATAACGTGCCCCATCTCGTTGTAAATCTCAATTATCCTTTTTTCTTCAGCTTCAGTGGAAAAGTCCTTACTTTCAGATAAAATCTTAAAGGAGCTAAGCGCACTTTCAAAAAGAGTATCCATCTCTGAAAGATAAGAGATGTCTGTTTCAGTTAAAAAGCCATCAAGCGCTGAAGCTTCTGCTATAACCTTATTCATTTTTTCTCCAAGTTTACTAAATGCAAGCTAAAAAAAAGCTGCCCCTTCAAAAGGACAGCTAAAAAAATTAAATCCAAACGCGGAAACCGTAGTTTATCGGAAGGATAAAACCAGGATGCACGCCGTTATAAACATCAAGCTCAATGCCAGGTGCTATTTGCAAATATAGTTCAAGGATTTCTTTAAGGAAGCGGAAACTTAGCCCGATTGGAACGCGCGCACCAAAGCCAAAGAAAAAGTCATTTTGGGGTATAAAGAAGTTGACAAAACCGCCAACGCCAAGATACCAGCTAAGGTTCCAGCCATTGCCACCTGTAAGAGTGGGGTTTAGAATCCAGTAGTCTGCTGAAATACCAAGCGCAAATGGGTTAAAGCTAGGAATGCCCACAGCAAACATAAGAGGGATGCTGTCAATCTTAAAAGTGATGTCAAGTGAACTATACCTGCCGTAGTAACCGTAGCCGTAGTAACCATAGTTGTAGACATCCGAGCCACCTTGAATACCAATGCCAAGCGCAAAAATGCTCATGCTAGCAAGGGAAAGCATGAGCACAGCTATAATAAGCGTTTTTTTCATTGTAACCTCCGCTAGAATGCTAGCATTTTAGCCCTTGCGGAATCAAGGCTGATAATATAGCAAAACCAAAATGTAAGACTTTTTTAAGCTATTTTTAAGCTATCTTTAAAAACTTTATAGCTTTGGGGTAGAGTAAGCAGCTCCGCAGTTCTAAGCCCCGCTGCCTGCTTTACCCTAAAGCTATTGGCTCCTAGCTTCCAGCTATTTGCCAAACACTTCAATACAATGTATACTTTTAGTCATGAAAGGTGTTCTCCTTTTGGTATTGCCGGCGCTTAGCTTTTTTGCTTGCTCGTTTGACTACGAGAACATAGACTCAAGTAAGACACCTGACATGGTTCTTACAGGCGTTGTAGCCGAGCGCCACTCTGGCGGCAAAAAGACTTTTGAAATTACAGCTGCTATAATGGAAATTTATAGCTCTGAAAAGATATGGGCGGCTGACACTGTAAGCTTCAGGGAATTTTCTGATGAGGGAAGTGAGGAAAATTCAGCTTCGGCGGGCATTATGCTTTTGGATGAGAAAAACGAAGTTTACACGCTTGGGGGCACTGTTACCTTTTACGCTGGCGAAGATAATCTTACCATAAGGGGGGAAGACTTACGCTGGAATAAAAGGGAAAATTTTATTTCTGCCCCTGTTGAAAGCAAGGTAGAAATTACAGGAGAAAACATAGCGGCTTCTGGTTCTGGCTTTTCTGCAAACACGCAAGAGCGCTCATACTCATTTTCTGGAAGAATTACAGGAATGCTTATCCCAAAGGATGGGGGCGAGGCTATAGAAGAATGAAGCTTGGAGCGCGCGTTGGCGCCTTAGCGGCCTTGGTGTTTTGCGTTTTTTTTGCTGCTATCTTAGGTGCGGAAGACATTACCTTTTCTGCCGCTTCCATGCGAGGTACATCGGGAAAAAAAAACGCTTCGGCGATCCTTGAAGGGGGCGCCAATGTTTTAATAGGCTCCCTTTCAATAAAAAGCGAGTCAATGGAGCTTACAGGTGATGACTACCGCTTTGTAAGCGCTAAAGGTGGCGTTACAGGGGAGGACACGGAAAGGGGATTTTCCTTTTCTGCAAACTCAATGACACATGACAGGGAAAGGGAAATATCGGAATTTAGGGGCTCTGTATCCTTTCTTGACACTGAAAACGATGTGGAAATTTCTGCAGGCGTTCTTTCATACGACAGAAACTCTGAAACCATTTTTATGCAAGTTGGAATAGTGTTAACAAAGGATGATATGCGCTGCACTTCAACCTTTGCAATTTATCACAGAAATGAATCCTTTTTAGAGCTTTCTGGCGCTCCCCACGTTATCAATGACGGCAACGAATTTAGGGCTAACCGCATTTTTGTGGATTTGGACACAGAAAAAATCACTATGGACGGCTCTGTAAGCGGCCTCATGAAAGATGAGGATGAAGGATCAAGCAATGGTTCTAGTTCCCAGCCTCAAGGAAGCGAAAACGGTGAACCACCTAGCAGCAACGGAGAGCCTCCGCCACGCGGTGAAAATGGCGGCAGCACTGGCGAAAGGTAAGGCTTAAAGGCGCTTTTTATGGATGAAGAAAAACAAGGGCGGCGAAGTGTTCTTTCTGTAGAACGCGTGAACAAGTTTTTTAGAAAAAAGCACGCTGTTAGGGATGTCTCATTTTCCCTTTGCTCTGGGGAAGTTCTAGGTCTTCTTGGCCCTAACGGGGCTGGAAAAACCACCACGTTCTATATGGTTGTAGGCTTTTTACGCCCAAGCTCAGGTGACATTCTCCTTAATGGCTCATCCGTTACACGCCTTCCAATGTATGGCAGGGCGCGCAAGGGAATTTCTTACCTTGCACAAGAAGCTTCTGTTTTTAGGAAGATGACTGTAGAAGACAACATTCGCTCTGTGCTTGAAACGAGGAAACATCTTTCAGCATTGGAAAAAAAACAGCGACTTGAGCTTCTTATTGAAGAGTTTGGTATTGGCCATGTTGCAAAGCAGCAAGCTTACACACTTTCAGGCGGCGAGCGGCGAAGGACAGAGATAGCGCGCTCCCTTGCCACTGACCCGCTTTTTCTTTTACTTGACGAACCCTTTGCAGGAATTGACCCAATCGCTGTGCATGACATAAAGCAAATTATACGAAAACTTGCGGCGCAAAACATAGGCATTCTAATTACGGACCATAATGTGCGCGACACCCTGGAAATAACTGACAGGGCTTGCATTATCAATCTTGGAAAAATTGTAGAAGAAGGTTCGCAAGAAGAAATACTTAACTCCACAGTAGCGCGCCAAATTTATCTTGGCGAAGAGTTTAGAATGTAAGCGCTTTCCTTTATTTATATATGGAAAAAAGCGATATTATGGAAGAAAAGCAGGAGAGGCGACATGAAAATCCTTGTTGCGGCAGGCGGCTTAAGCCCAGAGCGCGATGTTTCAATGTGCTCTGGAGCTATGGTGGCGAATGCCTTAATAGAAAACGGTCACGAGGTAGCCCTTGCGGACATTTACTACGACATTCCAAAGGCTGAAATTGAATGCGGCTTTAAGAGCCTTTATGTGTCAAAAGATTCGGGCAAGCGCTTTTCCTTTGCTGTTCCCAAGGATGAGCCTGATATTGAAGCAATTGTGCGCGCTAACGGCGGAAGACGCGATGAGGTAGGCGATGGTTTTTTAAGCCTTTGCAAGAGCGCCGACATTGTTTTTGTTGCCTTGCACGGCGGCATTGGCGAAAACGGAGCCTTTCAAGCGCTTCTTGAAACATACGGCATAAGGCACACGGGCTCTTCAAGCAAGGGTTGCGCCCTTTCCATGGACAAGGCGGTTGCAAAAACGCTTGCAGCCGCCGCAGGCATTAAAACCCCGCCCTTTCTCCATTTTACCGAAGAAACCTCAGCGGAAGAGGCCGCGCGGCTTGCGGGCGCAAAGCTAGGCTACCCTTGCGTTATAAAGCCTTGCGAATGCGGGTCAAGCATAGGCGTTACTGCTACCTATTGCGAATCAGACGCACTTTTGGCTATTGAAAAAGCGCGCGGCTATGGCGGCTCTTGCATGGCGGAAGCCTTTATTGCAGGCCGCGAGCTTACTTGCGCTGTCCTTGAAGATGTTTCAAGCAAAGACGGAACGCGCATTGCCGTTGGGCTTCCCCCCGTAGAAATTATTCCTGAAAGCGGCTTTTACGGCTATGCGGAAAAATACCAAGCAGGCTTTACAAAAGAAATATGCCCAGCTGTAATTCCTTCTAAAATAGAAGAAAGCATTAAAAGCATTGCCATTGCCGCTCACAAGACTTTGCGCCTTAAAGTGTATTCCCGAAGCGACTTTATCCTTGATAAGGACGGCGAGCTATGGTGGCTTGAAGTCAACACGTTGCCCGGCATGACGCCCACAAGCCTAGTGCCGCAAGAAGCCTTAGCCATAGGAATTAGCTACAACGCCCTTTGCGAAAAGATAATACTTTCATCGCTTGCTTAAAGGCTTGGTATTTCTTTTGTAAACATAAGCATTATTAAAATTCCATTAATTTTCTGTTAGCGGCTTAATTTATTTTGCCGCCTTTGATATAGTTGCTGCAATTATGAAAAAATTGCTCTCTTGCATGAGATGCTTGCTCGCATCGTGTTTTATCCTTTCTTTCTTTGTTTGCGCAACACCCGCTGCTACAGAGACTCCCGAAAGTGACTACAATCCATACGAGCATTTTCAGAGAAGCAAGCTTATAAACTTGCACTCAAGCGACATGGACTGGCAGCGCCTTTCCCGCATTAGAGACGGCGTAAACATGCCTACAGGCGTTCAAGCCATTTCCGCTTCAGAAGCTTTTTTTTACGGCTTTATTCCTGAAACGCCTGACATGACTGGTAAAAAGGCATTCTTTAAGCCATTCCTTAAATTGCAGCCTTTTTTTACTGCCTGGAATAACGTTGATGCCGAGCGAGGTATTCAAGACTTTGCCACAAGAAAGCGCCTTTCCCTTGATGAGGAAATACTTACAGGCGGAGTAGCATTTGGTGCTAAGTCCTTTTATGGCACAATTCAAATAGGCCTTTCTACAATAGAGACTATCAAGCGCACGGACTCATCGGAGTCTTCCTCGGGCTATCTTGGCTTTTGGCAGCCTAATGTTTACGGAACATGGTTTACTGCCCCGCAAGAAGCTTACTTTTCATGGGCAGGGGACAATGCCTCTTTTGCTGCCGGGCGCTTTCAGACAGGAATTGGCTTTGGCGAGGAAAATCTAATATTGAACGGGCAGGCTGTGTGGTATGACAACGCGCAGTTTTCGTGGTGGAACGAGCATTTTAAGTTTTTTACCATGATTGGTACCTCATCTTCTCATCTTTCAGAGGAGGAGTGGGCAGTTCAGCAAGTTGACTGGGACACCATAAACAACCACGATGCTGTTGTTTCTGCTGGCACGATAGTTCCTTTTAAGATGTTCACCTACCACCGCCTTGAATGGAAGCCTGTAGAACGCGTTGGCATTGCCCTTACTGAAATGCAGCTTGTTGGCGGCAAGATCCCTGACTTGACAAATATTTTGCCTACAACGATTTGGCATAACACGTACACAGCGGGCACTACAAACGTAATGATGCAGATTGACGCGTGGGCAGTGCCCATAAAAGGGCTTTTTGTCTATGGCGAGTTTTTAATGGATGACATGCTCCTGCCAGGTATAGAGGATGAAGACGCAAAGCCAGCCTGCCTAGGCTGGGAACTTGGAGCACTTTACACGCTACCTATTAGTCTGCCCGGCTGGATTTTCTATGTTTCTGGTGAATACACGCACGTAGACAAATGGACCTACAACCGCTGGCAACCCTATCTTTCGATGTACCAGAGGCAGGTTGCAACTGGCGGCTGGTACGGGATTGACACGCCTTTGGGCCACTCTGAAGGCGGCGACGTTGACACCTTCGGTCTTTCTGTAGGAGCAGCGACAGACAAGGGTGCGCACTTTTCGCTAGGCTACAAGTACATTATAAAGGGACCTGTGTACATAAATCAGATTGTCGATGTCGATGGAACACCCACCCCTATTTATTACGACACCGTGGACGCTACGGGCGCGGACAAAAAAAGCCACTGCTTTTTGCTTAAAGGCTCATGGCCATTTATGAAGCACTTTGAGCTCTCTGCTTCCATAGACCTGCGCTATGTTATTAATGCAAACCACGATGAAGGCCGCAAAACCTTTGAAACAATATTCAAGACTGGGCTACTGTTTGAGATTTAATGCTCTAGATTCTAGCTTTTGGCTAAATTAGCTAACAGCTAAAATCCTATATAGAAGAAACTCAAAACTAGCACTCTGAAGGCGGCCTGCGCTTGAGCGCGCTTGCACATCAGCTTCTGCTAAAAGGCTTAAAACCCGCTTTACCGCTAGAAGGCTCCACCGGGCGGCGGCAGCGCGATACTGCGCCTTAGCCTTGATGCTTGCAAAGCCCGCCTGCCTTGCTGCCGACGCGTTGGGCTCGCCGCCCGAATACCCCGCAAGAGCGTGCCAGTCTTCAAGCCGGCGGAAGCACCATGTGAGCCCTGCAATAATCTGAGGCGGTGCAACCTCCTTGCTTAGAAAAAGCTTACCCGATATTAAAAGCGCTTCTTCCAAGTCGCCTTTAGTTAAAGCGTCAAAAAGCGTAAAGGCAGATTCCTCCCTTGTGTGGGAAAGAAGCTCATCCACTTCCTTTTCGGTTATCCGCGTGCCCGCGGGGTAAAAAAGGCTAAAAGGCTCGCAAGCAGAACGCAGGGCTTCCGTGTTGTTTTCTGTCATTTCAAGGATAAGGCGGATAGCGCCTTTATCAACAGAAAGCCCCACCTTATTAAAAAAAGAAGCAAGCCAGCGCTCTTTGCGATCCTCGAACAGTTCCCAAAATACTTTCTTATGCGAAGGCGGGACGGCAGCCTCTATTCTTTTGTCTATGGAAACTTCGTCAGAAAGCAGAACGAGGAACACAGCCTCGATCCCCGCCGTGTTTTCAGGAACTGAGCTAATCCAGTCAACAAGCCTTGAAACGTCGTCCTTTAGCTTAAAGCTTTCGGCGTTCTTTATTGTAACAAACTTGCCGTTAGAAAAAAGCGAGCCATTTTGCAAGAGCGTGACTAAATCCGCTGTTTTAGTGTCATCAGCGTAAAACTTGTAGTCTTCAAGGCCGCTAAAGGCTTTTTCGGCATCGCGGCGAATCGCGGCAACTGCTTCAGCCTTTTCTCCTGCCTCAGGACCTGTAAAAAGCCACACGGGGGCGTTGGGGTGACTTTGAGCCTTATGCCTTTTTTCCTTCCCCATGCTTAAATCGTTTCCCCAGAAAAGAAAAGGCTACCTAGCATTATCGCCATCTGGTAGTTTATCAAGCCTAGCTTCTTTTGTGTCAGAATGCCTGTAATCCAACGTGTCGCTTTTTGCGTTGACAAAGGCAAACGAATTGTCAAGCCCAGCATATTGTTGCGGTATTAGGCTTATATCAGCCTTTCCTTGCGAAAGGTCTTGGCAGGCGACTTCTAGCGCTACTATGGGATCAGATAAGCGTACACAGACGTAAAAGGCACACAATAAAAGAATGAGCATTGGAGGAAGAATAAAGCCTGAATAAATCAAAAAACCCAAAAATGGAAAAAGCGTTTTTGAGTTTTGAAGCACATAAAAGCTTAGCTCCGCCTTTTGCGCTATCAAAGTTACCCTGTAAACCTCTTTTGGCAACAGCGATGTATAAAGGGCAATATAGGTAAATCCTGCATAACGCACTGTTTTTTTAATGCGGATTAGAGTTTCCTCATCCTCATAATATTCCGTTACCGCCGTGCCATCGCTTAGGCGGGCAATGTCTTCCATGCCAATAAAAGCGGAAAAATCCCCTTCTTCCTTGATTGGCGAAAAATTGCCACCTCCGCTTGCCGCATAAACCTGAATCGCAAGCGCATAGGGGTCATAGTTGCGCAACGATGGTAGCCAAGCACTGGGATTTCTTGTAAGACTCCAAATGCCAAAGCCTGTTAAAAGCTGGTTCGCCGCAGTTTCAGCTTGCAAAAGGCGCGCTTCAATAAAAGCTTCTGCTATTTCAACTGAGCTTTCAATAGCCTTTGGAATGCTTTCGTCATGGTAAACTGAAAACAGATCCGTTATAAGCAAATTTACAAAAATGCAAAAAATTACGGCAACAAGAGCTGCAAATATGCAAATAAGCTTAAAATGCCTCATTGCAGTGCTGTGGATTTTACCGGTTTTTAGCATTTGTGAATGCAGAGCATATAAAAAAGCCACTGCCAGCACTATAAGGGAAAATGGAAGCGCAAACAGAAAAAGAAAGGCTTGTGGCCCTTGAAAAAAAGCAGGCTCAGAAAGGCTACCTATGATTTTGCGCATAAGGACAAAGCCTGCTGCTAACACAAGGATAAAGAGAAAAATAAAAAATGGTAGGGAGAAAAAGCTACCTAGAACCCTTGCGTAAGGCTTTTTTAATGCGTTAGAAAATTCTGCAAACGAAGGTCTAGTCTTCTTCAAACTTTGATTCAAAAAGCTTCGAAATAGCATCTATTGCCTGCGCTTCGTCTTCACCATTGGCACAGAGGATAATTTCTGTGTTATAGCTTGCCGCCATCATAATAATGCCCATAATAGACTTTGCATTTACTGTTAGAGTAGCCTTTTCTATAGTAATTTCACTGCTAAACTTATTAGCAACTTGGACAATCATGGCGGCAGGCCTCGCATGGATACCGGCCCTGTTTGTTATTTTCAAAGTTTTGCGAATCATCTTGTGCCTCTTTTTTTAGTAAGAATCGTCTGCATCATAGTAAGGAGAGTGAATAGCGTCAGTTTCAAGCCAGCGCAGGACATTTTTATTAAATTCTTGCGCAGAAAACACTCCCATGCTTTTAAGCCTTTCATTCATTGCAGCAGTTTCTATTATAATAGGGATATTCCGTCCAGGTTTTACAGGTATTTCAATAAGCGGAACATGAACACCCAATATATTCATTGTTTTTTGATCAGTGCCAAGCCTGTCGTAGTTTTTTGTGTTATCCCAATCTTCTAGCTTAACTATTATTTGCACTTCCTTGCGTTCACGTATTGCGCCTACGCCAAAAAGCTGACGGACATTGATTATGCCAAGCCCGCGTATTTCCATGTGATGCCCTATGTATTTATTCGCACCTTGCCCTATTAAGCTATTCCCATTAAGGCAAGCTATTTCTACAATGTCATCTGCTACAAGCCTATGCCCCCGATCAACAAGGGCTAGGGCGTTTTCGCTTTTTCCAACACCGGAATCTCCAATAATGAGCATTCCAAGCCCGTACACTTCTACAAAAACCCCGTGCATTGTTAGCTTGGGCGCAAAAATATTAGAAAGAATGCGCAAAAGCCTCATTGAAAAGTCGCTTGACGCAAGATTTGTAGAAAGGACAGGACAGTCAGCTTCTTCTGCCATATCCATAAGAATTTGCGGCGCCTTAAGCCCGTGCGTAAACGTACAACACGGAAGAGGATAGGAAAAAAGCGTTTTAAGGTTTTCTGTTTGCCCCTTTTCTACAAGCTTGTTAAGATAAGCAACTTCGCCGCGCCCAAAAAGCTGTACCCGCTGATACGCGAAAGAATCAAAAAAGCCCGAAAGGGCAAGCCCCGGCCTATTTAAGTCAGGGCTTTCAATTTGACGCACAAGCCCGCGCCTTCCGCAAAGGCAGTGCAGGTTAAGGGAATCGTTTTCCCTTAAGTCAAGGCTAAGCAAGTCCAAGACAGAAAAGTACTTTCTCTCCATACTTGAATATACCCATTTAGCGGAAGCCTTGTAAAGCGTGTTCTTGGATTAAGCCTTAAGCGCTATTTTTTTTCTTGTATTTTATCTTTTTCTTTTTTAACTTTTTGGTCTAAAACATCCATAAGCTTGTTAACGCAGGCAGAAAAATCATAATCTTCTGCTGAAACATGCGCAGTGCCGCCCCACCTAAAGTTTACCGTAGCTTCGCTTAAAAATTTTTTATCAGTTTTGATGGAAAGCATAATGTCTGTAATTAAGTCTTCGGCATACTTAATACGTTGAAGCTTCTTGTCCACAAATTCCCGCTGCTCGTCATCCATTGCAAATTTTACTGCGTTTACACTGATGTTCATACTGCCTCCTAGCATTCCATGATACTACCAAACCAGCAAAAAGGCAAAAGGTTTCTTAACTTACACTTAAAGAAGGACCTTAAGGCACAAAGAGAAACCTTAAAAATAGCAACTAGTTAGCCTTAGTACTGCATTCAGGGCAAATGCCATAGAAATCAAGCCTGTGCGAAATAATCTTAAACCCGCTTTCCTTTTCTGCAGAGCGCTCCACCGCGGCTTCAGCAGGAATTTCAGAAACAATATCCATAATTTTTTTGCAAACAGTACAGATAACGTGATTATGCTCTGAAACATTTCCGTCAAATCTGTCAAAGCCACTGCCATTTCGCAAAACCCGCACCCTCCCTTGCTCAACTAAAACAGAAAGATTGCGGTAAACAGTGCCTAAGCTAATTGAAGGAAATGTCTTGCGTAAATTTTCATAAAGCCAAGTAGCAGTTGGATGCTCCTTTGTTGAGGCAAGAAGCTCCAGCAACGCAAGGCGCTGCTTTGTATCGCGGCTTTTTTTTTCTACAATTTCGTTAGAAAACATCTCTATCAATAATTAAAAAACACTTCACTTCCTAGACATCTTTGCTAGAGTGAAAACTAAATAGTAATTCCCTTGCTTATGCTTTCCTTATTTTTCATAAACTCGAACCAAAGCCTGTCAGCCTTTGCAATGTGGGTAAGAAGCCATGAAAGCACATAGTCATAAAAACGCAAGCCAGAACTAATTAAAGTGCACACATCCTTAAAGTCGCATGTATTGCAAGTAGATCCATATTGTGGCAAGTCGTTTCGGTTTGAGCTTGAATAAAGTTTTCGTATTTGGTTATTAAGCTCCATAATAAAGTTTTTATGAGCAATCTTATGGGATTCAAGACCTGTATAAGACATTTCAGAAAGCATATTTTCTTCAGTTGAAAAATGGTATTCTGTATAATCGGCAAGGTCCTTTAGTATCTTAGATAAGTTCGACTGATATTGGCTTGGATCTCCGCTAAGGGTGTCATACAAGTCTCCAGCTATTTCTACAAGCCTTCTGTGCTGACTATCAATTAGTGGAACACCAAGCTCGTACTTTTTTTCCCATGTTATTTTCTTTATGGAAGAATTTATTGTTTGAACCATAATGGGCTCCTATACTATTTGTAATCACATAACTCCTATTCTAATCAAAATAATAGGAATTACGACTAATAGTATAGCAAAAAGTATACATGGCGTCAAATACTTAACCGTTTCTCATTCGTGGATGCACTTAGCGCTTTATTTAGGCTCATTTTGCCTGTACCCGCTTTTTTTTAGTATAAATTCTGCAAAAAGAGTGTCAGACTTTGCAATATGCATTAAAAGCCATGAGCCAATGTATTCATAAAGATATGTGCCGATTTCCGATGAGTCTTTAGAAAACTTGCGAAGCTGATTGCTTAGCTCTGAAATAAAGTTTCTGTGAGCTTCCTTGTGAGTATCTGCAGCAGGATAATTGTATTGTTGCATTAGCTTTTCTTCAGCTGAAAAATGATACACTGTATAAGAGCCAAGCGATTTAAGAATATTCAAAAGGCGGTTTTTATAGTTTGCATGGTCTCCTGTAATAGTGTCATATAAATCCCCTGCTATTTCTATAAGCCTTTTGTGTTGAGCATCAATTTCTGCAATGCCTACTTCGTATTCTTTTTTCCACTCAATCCTCTCTATCATGCAGAATCTCCTTGTTAATGCACTTACCGGCTTCTTTTTAAGCTTGCAAACGCTCTGTACGTTTCCCCCTCAGGCTCGCCTTTAAGATATTGAGCTACCGCTTCCAGCTGCTCTGTGCTTTCAGCTGGAGCGAGGGCAATCCTTTTAGAATTTTCGTCAACTGAAAGCACCTCGCAGTTAAAGACATCGCCCACCTTAAAGGCTTTTTTTATGTTAGTTTTTCCCCCGCGTACAAAAGCTGCCTTTTCAAGCTCGCTTATATGCACAAGACCTTCAACACCTTCCTCAAGCTTTACAAAAATTCCAAAATCAGCTGTTTTTGAAATTTTCCCTGAAACCCTTTTGCCAGGCGAATACTTTTGCAAAGCTCCAGCCCAAGGGTTTTCTTCAAGCGCCTTAATGCTAACAGAAATTTTGCCGTTTTCAATGCTAGAATTAAGCACAGCAGCTTCAACTTCAGCGCCTTCAGGAAAAAGCTTTCTTATTTCGTTTTCTCCTTTAAGCTTGCGAAAGCTTATTTCAGATATCGGTACAAGTGCACTAAAACCGAATATATCTATAAACATTCCGAAGGGGTGTATTGAGGCTACAGTGCCTTTAACGCGGTCGCCCTTTTTTAACGCGCTTTGAAATTCAAAAAGCTTTTTTTTCCTTTCTTCTTCAAACCATGCTCGGTGCGACACTACAATGCTTTTGCCGCTGTCAAGGAATTCTGTTATAAAAAATGTCAGCCTTTTCCCTATTGGAGATTCACCGCCTTTTTCGCCTCTATTGGTGCGCACTCCTATTTGCGAATGCGGGCAAAAAGCTCTTTCTTTTCCTAAGCGGACTTCAAAGCCGCCTTTTATTTCTTTTTCAACCACGCCTTCAACAGGCGCATGATTAGCCCAAGCGCTTTCAAGGGCTTGGGCGTCAATGTCAAGAGCGTTAAACTTAGCTGTAAACTTAAGTCCTTCCTCGCTTTCGCCTAAGAAAAAAACTGTAACTTTATCGCCTTCCTTTACAGACAAGGAGCCGTCTTCGTTTGCAAACTCGCAAGCGTCAACAATTCCTTCAGTTTTAGCGTTTATGTCAATAAAAACAACATCAGAAGAAACACCCACAACAGTAGTTTCAAGTTTTTCGCCCTTGGCAAATCGCCTAGTTTCAATCCAGTGTTCAAGCATATACTTTAATATAATATAAACTACACTAAACTACAATTCTTCTATATTAGTAGGATATACAACGCCAAACTGCGCCCTTAGATGATCCATTACTTCCATTATATGAATAGTTTCCGCGTGAGGCATTGAAGGGCATTCCAACTTGCCTTCCTCTATGCAGTGCGCAACTTCCATAATTTCATATTCGTAGCCTGTAAGCCTTGGCGGCACAACTGTTTCTTTAAGCGGTTTGTAGTTTTTAGTATACACTATCACCTTGTTTGGATTGTTAATGTTTTCTACTATTATAAAGCCCCGGCTTCCATATATAATGCCGCTTCTGTCAGAAAAGGCGTTTACGCTTGCGTTAAGCACTGCCATGCGCCCGTCTTGCCATTCAAGGGTTATGCTTTCGCTTATGTCAATGCCGCCCCTTTTTATGCAAGAGCCTGAAACCTTGTCCGCGCGGCCAAAGACCATTTCTGCAAAATTAAGGGTATAAACGCCTACGTCAAGAAGGGCCCCGCCTGCAAGTTCTGGCTTTATAATGCGCTCCTTATCCATAATAGGATAACACAGGTTTGCGGTTATCATGAGCGGCTCCCCAATAAAGCCTGATTCAATATCATCCAGTATAATGTCCCTTGCAGGCTGGTAGCGTGTCCAAATTGCTTCAGCGACAAGCACACCCTTCGCCTTAGCGTAAGAAAGGGCTTCTTGCGCTTGCCTTGCGTTTACAGTAAAAGACTTTTCGCATAAAACGTGCTTTCCGTAATCAGCGCAAAGCTTTATTTGGCCATAATGATGCGAATGAGGCGTGGCTATATACACAAGATCCACGGCGGGGTCTTCAAGCATTTGGGTATACGAGCCAAAGGCTTTTTGAATATTGTATTTTTGCGCAAACTCGTCAGCCCGCGCCGCATCCCGCGAAGCTATAGCATAAAGTTCTGCGCAACGTTCCCCGACTTCATTCATCTTGAGGATTGTTTCAGCCATTGTCGCGGCAATATTACCCGCTCCAAGAATGCCTATTTTCATTTTTTAGCATCCCCCGTCAAGATTTTATTGAAGAAAATTTTACATAATTTATTATTACCCTTCAAGTTTTTTCTTTTTTAATGCTTAAATTCTTCTAGCTTAAGACAATGGATAAAGCTTTTAGTTCTGTAAAAAGCTAGGAGCTATTAGCCTATAGCTCTAAGCCTTTAGCTTACTGGTAAAGCAGGCAGAACTCGCGCACAGAGTGCTACTTACCCTGCCCTAATGCTAAAAGCTATAGGCTAATAGCTCCAGCTTAAAACTAATAGACAGCAAACAGCCTCACAGTGTAAACTGCGGCAAGATACAATCAGCAAAAGGAGAATGCAGTGGGCGAGTGGGCTTTCTATAAGGAAGACAAGATTTCCGCGATTGATGCTAGATTTGAAGCGCAAAAAATAGCTTTCGCACCTTTTGTATTCCAAGCTGCGCGGGCAATGATCAACTTAGGGTTGCTTGCAGCAATCCTTGAAGGCGGCGAGAGGGGATTGAGCATCGAGGAGGCAAGCGCGAAGTGCGGCATTAGCGAATACGGCTGCAAGGTGCTCGTGGAGGCGGGCTTAAGTTTTGGCGCGATAAAACTAAACGAAAGCGGACGGCTAACGCTCGGCAAGATCGGCTCATTTTTGTGTGATGATGAGCTATCCCAAGTCAACATCAACTTTATGAATGATGTTTGCTATGCCGGCGCGCAAAAGCTTGAAGAAAGCATAAAAAGCGGAAAGCCTGAAGGGCTTGGAGTTTTTGGCAGCGAGTGGCGCACAATCTACGAGGCTCTTTCAAACCTGCCCGAAAATGCAAAGAATAGCTGGCTTGCCTTTGACCACAACTATTCTGACCACATTTTCCCAGAGGCTATGGAGATAGTCTTTAGGTCAAAACCGCGCGTGATTTTTGACATTGGCGGGAATACAGCGCGCTTTGCGCTCGCCTGCGCGGAATACGATGATAGCGTGCGAGTTAGGATATATGACCTGCCTGGTCAGTGCAAAATGGCGGAAGAGAATATCCACGCGCGCGGCTTGCAGGATAGAATCACAACGGAAGCGATTGATGTGCTTTCCACAGCTCCCATTGCTAAAGGCGCTGACGCAATCTGGATGAGCCAGTTTCTTGACTGCTTTTCTATAGAAGAGATATCACTCATTGCAGCCAAGGTGCGTGCTGCTTGCAGCGACGGCACGCGTGTTTTTGTCCTTGAGCCCCTCATTGACCGGCAGAAATACCGCGCCTCATCGTTTTGCCTTCAGCAGACTAGCCTTTACTTTACAGCAATGGCTAATGGTTGCAGTAAAATGTACAATTTTAGCGAGATTGTGCCTGCAATAGAGAAGGGCGGGCTTTGCCTAAAAGAGGTTTATGAAAACCTCGGCATTTTCAGCTACACCCTTTTGGAGTTCGGGAGGGCTTAAAAATTTGAAAATAGAAGCGTTTTCGCTGTGGGCACCGGGCGTGGAAACTTTGGAGGACTGGCAGGCCTTTGCCGCTGGAAAGAAGGCGATAGAGGACTCAAGCGAAGCTCCAAAGCTCGACTTTGCTTCACCTGTGCAAACGCGAAGGCTTAGCCAACTTACACGGATGACCGCGTACATGTTCCATAAGTTGATGGAAGGCGCGGACGCGCTTTTCTTTTCTTCCATACGCGGGGAAATTGGTGTGCAGTACAGCATTGATATCGCCTACGCAAAGGAAGGGGAGCTTAAGCCCGCAACCTTTGCTATTTCCGTGTTCAACACGGCGCCAGCGCAGGCTACAATACTCACCAAGTCTAAGGTTCCCTACACGCCGATTTTTTCAGGCGAAAGGGACGCGATTAAAAACCTTTTGCTGGCAGGCACGGCAAACCTTGCGGCGGGAAAGGCACAAAGGAATGTACTAATTTATGCCGAAGAGCGCTGCCCTGATGCCTACAGGCGCAACCTAACATTGCGCAAAACCCTTCCTATGTGCATAGGGCTAAGGATGTCGCGCGAGGGAGATGAGTCCTTGCCTGATGAGGCGGCTGCAACCCCAGAAAGCCTTATAGCGCATTTAGTCAGCTTTAAAAGCGAGCTATGGGTTTAATAGGCAGGGGCTTGCATCCGCAAGAAAGGTGCTCTGCTACCTGATATTCGGCGTTGGAGGGCTACTCTTGGGGCTTGTAGTTCTTCCCATAGAAAGGGCATTTATTCACCCTGTGGCACGCTTTCGCCGCGCGGGAAGAATGACCATAACGCGCTCGCACAGGTTCTTTCTCTTTGTAATGCGCTCGCTCGGTCTTATACGCTTTGAAGGCGCCCTACCTGATGTGCCAGGTCTCGAAGGCAAGATTGTAGCTCCCAATCACCCGTCGCTTCTTGACATTGTATTCCTCTTTGCCATAATCGATGGCGCAAACTGCATTGTAAACGGGCGACTTCTAAAAGGTCCCTTGCGCTTTATCATACAGCAACTTTACATTGTGAACAGCGAGGACTTTGACAAGCTTATTGAGGACTGCACGTTGTCGCTAAAGAGCGGGGAGACGCTTATACTCTTTCCTGAAGGAACGAGGACAAAAAAGGATGAGTCAATAGCCGTTAAGCGTGGAATTGCTGTAATCTCTCTTAGGGCGAACGCGCCGATAGTACCCTTTTTTATAACAGGCAACGAAAAAAAGGGATTGCGCAAAAAGGACCCCATTTGGAGGATAAACGATGAGGGCTGCTACACATATAAGATTGAGCGCGGCGGCAAGGAGCTTAGGCCCGAAGACTACACAACGGGGCGCTTTAGGGATGACACCTTCCGCGTGATAAAAGACTTAGAGGAAATCTTATAAAGAGGGCGCAGGGCACTCTGACGTCTAAACCCGCTTTAATATAAGCGAGGTGTTTATGCTACCAAAGGCAAGGTGATTGCTTATAATGTATTCCGCGTTTATCTTTCTGCCGCTGCCCGTTATGTAGTCAAGCGGAGCGCATTCGCTGTCGATCTCGTCAAGGTTGAGGTTTGGGCAAAATCAGCCTTCGTTCAGCATCAGTGTTGTGCACCAGCCTCTATAGCACAGCAAGCGCCAAACGTGTGCCCCGTGTAGCTCTTTATGATGGAAACAGGAACGGATGAGCCAAAGACAGCGGCGACAGCGTTTGTCTCTACAATGTCCCCAGAGATGGTTGCCGTGCCGTGCATGTTAATGTAGCCAATGCTTTTGGGCTCTACACCTGCGCTCTCTAGGGCGAGGCGCATTACCTTTTCTATTGTAGCCCCGTTAGGATGCGTTATATGCGTGCCGTCAGTATTCGTTGCAAAGCCCGCAACCTCTGCGTAAATCTTTGCGCCGCGCCTTGCCGCGTGCTCCCACTCTTCCAGGATAAGCGTTGCTGCCCCCTCGCCTACTACAAGGCCGTCCCTCTTCTTGTCGTAGGCGCGTGGCGTGCGCTCAGGTGTTTCGTTCATAATGGATGCGGAAAAAAGGGAGTCGAAGACGGCCGCGTCCGCAGGGGAAAGCTCCTCCGCGCCTCCCGCAATCATTATGTCTTGGCTGCCGTCCCGTATAGCCTCGTAAGCGTAGCCTATGGCCATGCTGCCTGATGTGCAGGCGGTATTCGTTATAATGAGTCGTCCCGTAAGCCAGTAGCACACCGAAAGGTTAGCGGTGCAGATTTTGCGGCATAGCCTTTATGTAAGTTACAGGGGTAACGTCCTTGGCGGAGTTGCTGGTTAAAAGCCCGTAAAAATCGAGCAGGGCATCCACGCTGCCTGTAGGAAATGCTGCCATGCCGCCTTTAAGCTCATTGCAGCCTAAAAACCCCGCTCAC
>CAYYCW010000008.1:12746-20269 GCA_964470435.1 uncultured Treponemataceae bacterium | reverse complement strand
ACCTGACCCAGTGGTTAACAGCCACTTGCTCTGCCAACTGAGCTACAGGGGAATGTTGTTTTTGAGTTTAGCTGGCAATTAAAAAAAAGTCAAGAGGCAGCAAAAATTAAAAAAGCTATGAATGAAAAAAAATCTAGAAAGAAAAGCCTAAATCTTAGGCTAATTGTAGTTTTGCTAGTTATAATTGCGGAAATAACAGCTCTAGTTATGCTTTGCATTTACTTTATCCCTAAAATAAAGGCAAGCGATGGCGATTCAGCAAGCGAGATAACGGATACCTTAGGCGAAGAGGCAGAAAGCTTGGATACCCCGCCTGAAACACCTGACGATATTACAGAAAGTGCTACATTGGCTCCAGAAGGCGGAGGAGGCGTTCTTTGCTTTGTTTTTGATGATGCGGGGCATAACCTTTTTCATCTTGAACCCTTTTTAAACCTTCCCTTTCCCTGCACAATAGCTGTCCTGCCAGCTCTTTCCCATTCTGCTGAAAGCGCAAAGCAAATACGAGAAGCGGGCAAAGAAGTGATCTTGCACCAGCCAATGCAAGCTGTCAATTTAAGCATTAACCCAGGCCCTTCTGCAATTATGCCAGATATGGAAGAAGAAGAAATCAAAAGCATAGTTAGCGCTAACCTTGATGAGATATGGCCGGTTTCAGGCCTTAATAACCATGAAGGCTCCCTTATTACGAGAGATGCAAGGTCTATGGAAGCGGTTTTTGACGTAATTGAAGAGCGCTCCATTTTTTTCCTTGATTCTAAAACTATAGGAAATACCGCCGCCCCTGAAATTGCAGCCAAACGCGGCATTAAAATACTGGAGCGCTCAGTCTTTATTGATAATAGCCAAGAGCGCGAAGAAATTATTGCCGCTGTGTTGCAGGGAGCAAAGATAGCTTCAAATAGCGGATACGCTGTGCTAATAGGCCACGTGTGGTCTGAAGATCTTGCAGGCATTCTTACAGAGCTTTACCCTACCCTAACTGATGCAGGGCACAAGTTTTCTAACCTTTCTAGCCTTCTTGCCTCCTCAAATGATTAATATAGGGCTTTGCAATGAAGATACTTGGAATAGAGACATCTTGTGATGAAACTGCAGCAGCTGTAGTGGAAGATGGAAAAAAGATTTTAAGTAATGTTGTCTCTTCTCAAATTCCTTTTCACGCAGAATACAGCGGTGTTGTGCCTGAAATTGCAAGCCGAAAGCACACCGAATGGGTGCTGCCCGTTGCGCTTAAAGCCCTAGAAGAGGCTAATCTTGAGATTTCTGACATTGACGGCTTTGCCGCGACAAATAGGCCCGGCCTTGCAGGTGCCCTTTTAGTAGGCCTTGTATTTGCAAAAACGCTTGCAGCAGTTGAGAATAAGCCCTTTATTGCTGTTAATCACATGTTGGGGCACCTTTACGCCGCCCACCTTGAGCGCGACATTCCCTACCCTTACATTGGCCTTTTAGTTTCAGGCGGGCACACAATTATCGCTAAGGTGAAAGGCTTTGACACAATAGAGGTGCTGGGTACAACCATAGACGACGCGGCAGGAGAAGCCTTTGACAAGGTTGCAAAGTTTTATAATCTAGGGTATCCGGGGGGCGTTGCCATTGACAAGCTTGCCGCAAAGGGAAATTGTAGCGCCGCTAATTTCCCCATGCCTAAAATAGACAAAAGCGCTGACGGCTCAGGACGGCTTCATAGGGAAAGCGCCGCGCATCGCTATGATGTTTCTTATTCAGGGCTTAAAAGCGCTGTTATAAACCAGCTTGATAAATTTTGGAATCCTCAATTTGAAAAAACACCTGAAAACATCGCGGCAGCCTTTCAAAAAACAGCTGTAAACATTCTTCTTTCAAGGCTTTTGCTTGCTATAAAAGATACAGGAATTAGGCGAATTGTTGCAGGCGGCGGCGTTGCGGCAAACTCCCTTTTAAGGGAAGAACTTATGCAAAGGCGCGACCTTGAATGCATTTTCCCCTCACTTAAGCTATGTACGGACAACGCCGCAATGATAGCAGGCATTGGATACCACTACCTTGCTCGCGGGGAAGTAAGCGAAAAGACCGTTTCCGTTAGCCCACGCGTGGAAGGCTTTAGAAGAACAGGCCGATAAGAAAGCTTTTAAGCTTTTATTCCCGCCGTATTTTTGCAGAAAGGGAAAGGGCTGCTTCCTGTTCGCTTTCAGAATCTTGTGGCAAACTAAGCTCGATTTCAGGAATAACGGAGATAGCGGCTAAAACGCTTACTCCCCCGTAATCGGGAAAAGAGTGACGAATGGTAAGCTCCTCGCCTGAATACCAGCCTGTAACTATTCCAGAGCTTAAAACGCTTTCTTCTCCGTCAAGGACAGTGAGCTCTGCCATCACCATGCCGGGCATGGGATAGCTAAGGTTTTCAGAGCTTTCAAGGGCAAGGGAAATAAAGAGATTTTCGCCAAAGGTAAAGGCATTCAGCTCAACCCCAACGCCTAAAAGGTTGCCGCTTTCGGAAGAAGGACCAAATATTGATGTAATGATTATCGCAGCGCAGGCAACAAGAATTACAATAAAGATGCTTTTAAGGCCTGCGTTTCCTGTAAGCCCCTTAATAAAGCCCTTGTTTAGCTTGTATCCTTCCTCGTAAACGCGGCGCACAGAGGGGCTTGCGTGGGAAAGCCTGTGCTCGCGGCTATAGTGAAAAACAAGGTTAGCCCTGCTTGCAGCGCTAGAATAGGGGCTTCGCTCATAATCTGCAGAAGAAGAGGGGCTATTATCTTGCCTCGCGGGGCGGTTTTCGCTTTCTTCGTTATCTAAATCATCCATATTTTTGCTCCCTAAAGGCTATCCATCCTCCACCACACAACATAAGCCTCATCCGCGCTTGCAAGAAGCGCTGAAAGAATTCCTTCACTTGAAAGATGGAAAGCGTTAAAAAGCTTTTCTTGAATACTAACTTCAAGGCTCACGCGCTCAATCCTCCTTGAGTGAAGCTCTGCAATGCAAATAGCATAACCTTCTTGGGTAGGCGCGTAAAGAAAAATCCTATTGTCTTCTGTAACGCCAATCATGCTGTAAGGAATTTTCACTGTTGCAGACTGTGGCGCGCCTTCCTCTATTTCAAAGGAGGGAAGCTCTGTAAAGCTGCCAAAAGAAGGATCTTCTATAAAAAAGGGGTAAATAACGCTTTTTTCAAACGCTATGCCTGACTGCACGCCCGTTTCAGCGTCTGTTTCTTCGGCGTAGTAGTCAATCTTAAAGTAGAGCACGCCGCCTCGCCTTGAAGGAATCACGCTTGATAAGACAGAAATGCGCTTTTCGCCTTCGGTGTAGGGAGAAGGAAGCGATTCAACAATAACAGGAATCCTATACAGAAGCATCCCTGAGCTATTAAACCAAAAAACCTCCGCGCCGTTTTGCTTTAAGGTTACCACAAAAAGCTCATCGCTTAAGTTTACATAAATTCCTGCAATGGCAGAAAATGGAGTGCCGCCCGGCCCTTCTTGGCCTAGATAGTCAATAAGGGTGCCCGATGCGTCAAAGCGAATCACTATGTTTTCAAACATCAGTCCCTCTTCTTCGCTATATTCCGCGCGTTCAAGGGGGAGCGTGTCCGCAACAAAAAGCCTTCTATTAGAATCAACTGCGACTGCGGAAATGCTGTTAAAAGGATATTCAACTGCCCTTTGCACCATTGCCCCTGAAGAGCCTTCCCCTCGCGAAAAGCTGTTATAAGAAACGGATTCGCCAAAGTTAGGTTTGGGGTTTGCCTCTGGATTATAGTAAACTGAAAGCAAGTCGCCATAAGAGCTAAACTGCAAGACCTTTTTTGAAGCTGCAGCGCCTATGTAGAAAATACCATTGCTCATAAAAATGGAGGCTTGTGGCAAGGTTACCTCTTCCATAGAAAACAGGTCAATTTCGCCGTCAAAGCGCCCGTACTTAATTGAAAAAAGCGGAATGCGCCCAAAGCTTTCAGGCACGCTTTCCTTGCAGGCTGACAGGAAAACACAGAATACGGCAAAAACAAGGAAAAGCAAATTAAGGCGCAAAGCTTTCATGAGGGCTTAAAGCGTAAAACGCATTTGCCTTCTTGTCAATATTCAGTGCTGAGTTAAGAGCCTTTAGCTTGTAGCTATTAGCTAATAGCTTTTTACAAAGCTCAGAGCTGAGAGCTAAGCACTGAGCGCACAGCACTGGACAGCGGCAGGCGCTTTCATTAAACTTATAGGGATGCTCACAGACAATATACTGAAATTCTTTATCGGCACACAGCACGAGCGCGACATCAAGGCAATGCTGCCTGTGCTGCACCGCGTAAACGAAAAGGAAGCGTGGGCGCTTTCCCTTTCTGCCGAAGATTTCCGCAAAAATACAGAAGAATTCCGCAATCGTATTAAGGCGGGCGAGCCGCTGGATACCTTTCTCCCCGAAGCCTTTGCAATGGCGCGGGAAGCTTCCCGCAGGCTTTTAGGCGAGCGTCCCTACGATGTGCAAATCTTGGGCTCACTTGTGCTTCACTCTGGCAAAATCACCGAAATGAAAACAGGCGAAGGCAAAACGCTTATGTGCGTTTCCGCCGCCTACCTAAATAGCCTTACAGGAAAGGGCGTACACATTGTTACAGTAAACGACTACCTTGCAGAGCGCGACGCCGAGTGGATGCGCCCCGTCTACGAGTACTTGGGCGTTACGGTCGGCACAATCCTCTCCAACATGGACAAGGACGCGCGACGCGCCGCCTACGCCTGCGACATCACCTACGGCACAAACAACGAGTTTGGCTTTGACTACCTGCGCGACAACATGCAGTGGAATGTGACCGAGTGCACGCAGAGGGGCTTTAACTTTGCCATTGTTGACGAGATTGACTCAATCTTGATTGACGAGGCGCGCACTCCTCTTATAATTTCTGGCAGCGCTGAAGACGACACTTCTAAGTTCTTTGAGGTCGATAAGCTAATCCATCAACTAAAGGAAGTAGAGAAAAATCCCGCTACCGGCGAGTATCCCGATGAGGCTCGCGGGGAAGAGGTTGTAGGAGACTATAAGCTAGACGAAAAGGGGCGGCGCGTTTCCTTCACTAATGAGGGAATGCTCCACATTGAGCAAATCCTAAAAGAGCGCAAAGCAATAGAGGGAAGCCTCTTTGATGAGGAAAACTTTGAGTATATCCACTACTTTACGCAGTCGCTTGCGGCGCACAAGCTCTATCACCTTGACGTTGACTATGTTGTGCGCGACGGGCTCGTTCAAATTGTAGACGAGTTTACCGGGCGCATTCTTGAGGGGCGCAGGTATTCCGACGGCCTCCATCAGGCGATTGAGGCTAAGGAGCACATAAAGATTGCGCGGCGAAACCGCACGCTCGCTACTATCACCTTTCAGAATTTCTTTAGAATGTACAGCAAACTTTCCGGCATGACGGGCACGGCGGACACCGAGGCCGTCGAGTTCAACAAGATATACAAGCTGCAGCCTGTGGTCATTCCGACAAACCTGCCCGTTGCCCGCGTTGACGAGGACGATGTTGTCTACCTCAACGAAAAGGACAAGTGGGACGCCATTTGCGACGAGATAGAGGAGGCGCACAAGAAGGGGCAGCCCGTCCTTGTGGGCACGGTTTCCATAGAAAAGTCCGAGCTGCTTTCCCGCATGATACAAAGGCGCGGCATTCGGCATGAGGTCTTGAACGCTAAAAACCACGCGCGGGAGGCTCTAATTATTGCTGAAGCCGGTGCCAAGTCTTCAGTTACAATAGCTACTAACATGGCCGGGCGTGGCACCGACATTAAGCTAGGCGGCAATCCTGAGTTTCGCGCGAGAAAGGCGGCGGGCACTGATGCCGCGCCAGAGGCTTATGCTGCTGCTTACGCAAAAGAACACGAAAAGTGGCTAAAGGACTACGAGGAAGTAAAGCGGCTAGGCGGTCTTTATGTTATAGGCACGGAGCGGCATGAAAGCCGCCGCATTGACAACCAGCTTCGCGGGCGATCAGGCAGGCAGGGCGACCCAGGCCGCTCTAAGTTCTTTATCTCCCTTGATGATGACCTAATGCGGCTTTTTGGCGGAGAAAACCTAAAAAGGCTAATGGCAAAAGTTGGAATGACGGCGGGCGAGCCGATTTATCATCCTTGGCTAAACAAGAGCATAGAAAAGGCGCAAAAAAAGGTTGAAGAGCGCAACTTTGAAATAAGGAAGCATCTTCTTGAATACGATGACGTTCTAAACGAGCAGCGCGGCTTTATTTATTCGCAGCGGCGGGAAATCTTGACAGATGAAAACCTTGTAGAGCGTATTATACAAACCGCACGTGAGCTTACAGAGCTTTGCGTTGACGAGTATTCTTCCGCTTGGAAAAAAGAGGGCGCAAAGGCTGACAATGAGCTAATTAAGGAGCTGCGCGAAAAGGCAGGCTACGAGGTTTCCGCTGAAGACTTGGCGCTTTTGCAGCAAAGTCCGCAAAAAGGCAAGGAGCGCTTGCTTGAAGCGCTACAAAAGGACTTAGCTGAAAAGGAAGCCCTTGCAGGCAAAGAAAGCCTAAATGCCTTTATACGCTATCAGTATCTTCAAGCTATTGACAAAAAGTGGCTTTCGCATCTTGAAACGCTAGAATCCCTGCGCGAAGCGGTATATTTGCGCTCCTATGGGCAAAAAAACCCGCTTACAGAATATAAGCTAGAAGGCTTTGATATTTTCTATAAGATGATAGACGACATAAGGCTTGAAATTGCTTCTAGGGTTTTCCGCGTTAAAATCAAAAAGGAAAGCCCTGGCACCGCGCCGCGCAGCAGGAATATTGCCGCAATGGATGAAACGCACAGCGAAGCTGCACTTTTCGGCGGCGCACAGGCTGCCTTAACGCAAAGGGCAGCAGCTAGCCGCCCGCAAGCAGCAGCTGCCGCTGGGGGCGCTTCGGTGCAGGTGGTAAGGGCAAGCCCAAAAGTAGGCCGCAACGATCCCTGCCCCTGCGGTTCAGGAAAAAAGTACAAGCACTGCTGCGGGCGCTAAGAGCAATCCCCTTACTTTACCGCAATAACAAAGGCATCGCTAAACCCCTCTTTACGGAAAAAGTCCAGAACAGCCCCTGTTTCGTCAGCGGAAAGGCTTCCAACTAAAACCTTTGTCTTGGCCCTAGAAGATTTAGCGCCAGAATCCACAAAGGCAATCGGGTATATGCTTCCATAGGAATCAAGCACTTGCCTTATGTTTGCATCATCAGAATAGCTTGCAATTTGAACATAATAGCCGCGCTCAAGTGCAGAACTCGCAATGGAAACCTCTTCTTTCCTTTCAAAGGTACTCTTCTCAAAGGTGCTCTTCCCTGAGCTTGCTTTAGTGCTCTTCTCTGCGCTTGCTTTAGGCTTTTCTATCACCTCTTCCCTTACTTCAACTTTAGCAACCTCCACAACAGGCTCATCCACACGGGGAGAAGGCTTTTTCTCTTTTGCTACAATGGATAAAACTTCAGAGACTGCAATATCTTCAGGAGCGTTTTTTCTAGCAAGTTGCGGTGTCCTTATTCGCCCCACTTCAGAGACTACAATATCTTCAGG
>CAYYCW010000008.1:0-12646 GCA_964470435.1 uncultured Treponemataceae bacterium | reverse complement strand
AGGCATTTCTCTTTTTCTTTCAGGTTCAGGTAAAACCGCTACAGAGCTTACAGCACTGTCTCGGGGCATTTCTCTTTTTCTTTCAGGTTCAGGCAAAGCCGCTACAGAGCTTACAGCACTGTCTTGGGGTCTGTTTATAACCCTTTCCCGACTTATTTGCCGAGTTTCCCTTACAGGACTATCCTTTGGCGCTGCTTCACGAGTTTGCCGCCTAGGCAAGGGCATCACGTTTTTTACAGCGTCTTCAACTATTGGGGCTCTAGATCTAGGAGGAGGATTAGGCGCTGAAGGCACAAGGGCTACTTCTGGCTGAGTTTCTCTTAAGGCTAAAGAGATTTCGCTTTCCATTGCAATCAAGGCCTTGGGGTTTAAGTCAGGGTCGCCTGAATCAATGCTGTCAGCGGAGGCGCTGCTAAAGTTTTGCAATGCAATTTCAGAAGCTTCAGGGGGGAGAAAGATTCGCACGCGGGTTACAGTGCCTGCCCTAATATTGAGCGCTAAGGCAAGCTCAGGGGAAAGGGAAGCGATTACATCAGCCATATTGCTTTTTCCAGCAACAGCGGCTCGCACAGGAGGCCCGCTTTCAACATTTTGCACATAAACTAAGGTATTTTCAGGGCAAAGGTCTGTTAAAACATACATCCCACGTGACGGAAAATCCTTAGCATCTGCTGCAACCGCCCTGCCTTCCCAAACCGCAAAGACTAATCCTTGAGTTAAAAGCAAAAGGATAAAAACACTTATAAACGCCTTTTTCATTTTTACCTCCTAGCCTCTTCTTTAATTTTTAAGCTTTCCCTGAATATTGGCAACGCTATGCCGCGCACAAACGCTCTAACGCCTTCTTGCTTCATCTTATTCTCTTCAAGCAAAAGGGTGCCGCTGCCTAAAATTTTAGAAGAGGAAACATCAATAAACTGCCATTCAGCCGTTTTAAGTATTGCATAGGTTTCCCCAGATGAATCTACATATTTTTTATTTGGATCATATTGAAGATACACAGACAAAAGATAATCCGCCATGCCATTGGCAGCCTCCATAATGTTAAGCTCCCTTTCCCTCTTGGAAAGCGGGCCGTCTTCAATAATTTGCATATTTGAAACAATCTCGCCCGAGGCAAAATATTCGTCCATAAGGTGATTTTCAACAATTCTAGTCATTCTAAGCGCAAAAGGGGGAGCGCTCTCATTTTGCACAAGCGAAACCGCAATAGTTGCTGCAAACGCATTTACACAAAAAATTAACGCGCAAGCGACAAAAAAAACGCGTACAATACACTTCCTCATATTAATACTTTCCTTGGCAATTACCTGTATCGGATTTTTGGACAAAGGCATTTATTTTTTTACAAAGAAAAAGAAAGCCATTTTTGGAAAAAGTGGGAGCGGCTCAGTTCATACCGAATTGCGGCGGGCAAGTCTGCGGCAAGAAGCACGATTTTTCGCAAACATAGCAAGCGTTTCCACCGAGGAGTTATTAGCTACTAGCCATTAGCGTGTGGAGCAAAGCTAAAAGCTAATTGATACTCTTTGCCCAAATGTGCTACTTTTAAGAATAGACAATCAACTTATGAAAAAACACCACATACCTTTTTTTAAGCCTTCGTTTTCAAAGGATGAAGAGGAGGCGGTTCTTGCTGTGCTTCGCTCAGGCTGGTTAACAACGGGCAAGGAGACACTCGCCTTTGAAAAGGAGTTTGCCGCCTTTATTGGCTCATCTTGCGCACTTGCTGTAAATAGCGCATCCTCTGGCCTTATGCTTGCGCTTAAGGCATTCGGCGTTGGGCCAGGAGACGCGGTTGCCACTACGCCTTACACCTATATTTCTACTGCAACGGCAGCCTTGCATTTGGGCGCCGAGCTTGTCTACTGCGACATAGAAAAGGATTCATACAATATTGACCCTGAAAGGCTAAAAGACGCGCTTAAAGCTGACAAAAATATAAAAGCCGTTATCCCTGTCCATATTGCAGGAAACCCGTGCGACATGGCAGCTATAAACGCCCTAGCGCGGGAGGCAGGTGCTGCGGTAATTGAAGACGCAGCGCACGCCTTGCCTGCAAAGACTGCCGCAGGCTTTGCGGGCGCACTTGGGGACGCGGGCGTTTTTTCGTTTTATGCTACAAAGACGATTACAACCGGCGAAGGCGGAATGATTGTGCTGAAGTCGCCAGAAATGGCTGAAGCTATAAAGCGCCTTAGAATGAACGGCATAAGCTGCGATGTTTGGGGGCGCTACACGGAACAAAATGCTTCCTGGAAATACGATGTTGTTGAGCTAGGCTGGAAATGCAATATGCCTGACATTCTTGCGGCAATTGGAAGGGTGCAGCTAAAAAAGGCTTTAAGCTTGTTTGAAAAAAGAAAGCGCCTTGCAGCCCTGTACACGGCTTCGTTTTCTAACCTTGACTTTCTAATTCCTCCGCCTGATGCTGATGGGAACGCTTGGCATCTTTACCTTTTGCGCATAAGGGAAGATAAGCTTTCAATTTCTAGGGATGAGTTTGCCGCTCTTCTGCAAGCTGAAGGCATTGGAATTTCAATGCACTTTATTCCGCACTTTGACTTTACGCTTATGCGGCAAAGGCTTAAAAACTTTATGGCAAAAGACTTTCCAAATGCTGCCCAAAAATCGGCTTGCACAATATCCTTGCCATTTTGGCCAGATATGGGCGAAGAGGAGGCACAGCGCGTAATTGACGCTGTAGTAAAAATAGGAAAAAAGCATTATAAGCTTTCATCTTAACCCACATGAGCGAAGGCGAACATATCTTTTTTAGCGACATAGATTTAGTTAACCAGTTCTACGGTGTCCTTGTGCGCTCGCACGTTAAGGCGGGAAGGCTAAAGGAGATTTTGCCGCCTGAAATGCCTGAAGGGTATTTTCTCATTACAGCCTCTGACATTCCGGGAAAGAACGCGGTAGAAATAAACGGCGGCCAGGCGCCTATCTTTGCTGACGGGCTTGTCTCCTACATTGGGGAGCCTGTAGGCATTATTGCAGGTCCTGACTATGAAGCAGCCGCGGATATTGCCCAAAAAACTCATCTTGTTATAGAAGAAATTATAATAGACGAAAGCGAACAGCTTGATTTAACGCAAGAAGCCTTTTTAGAAATTACAGAGCAAAAAGGCGACACTACACCCTTTTTTCCTGCAGAAAGCCAAGTACTTGAAAATGAAGAAGAAAGCGAAGATGAAGGCATTGCAGCAAAAGAGAGCTCGGATACAAAAGATGAAGACGCTATAGAAGAAGGCGAGAATGTGGATGGGGATGAGGCAAATAGCGAGGAAAGCGAGCCCTTAATTATAACTGAAACCTTTGCAGAGGTCTTGCCTGCGGAATATTCTAGAATAGAGAGGCTAGGAGCTATTGCCAATTACGAAGAGAATTCTATTGAAGTTTATACTGCAACCCTTTGGGCCTTTCATGCAAAAAAGACTGTTGCGGAAGCGCTTGCCCTTCCTTTAGAAAAAATTGCTGTTATTCCCACCTATCTTGGAGAAGCCCATGAGTGGAAAATATGGACACCATCTCTTGCGGCATCGCAAGCGGCAGTGGCGGCTTTTAAGTGCAAAAGGCCTGTAAAGCTTATCTTTTCGCATAACGAAGAGCTTAGTTATCTTCCTAAGATGCCGCCTGCAAAGATAAGAATAAAAAGCGCATCAATCCCAGACGGGAAAATTAAGGCAATGGAGGCGGACATTGAAATTAACTGCGGAAGCGCAGCTCCCTTTGCAAGCGAAATATCCGCCCGCGCAATAGCTATAATGCAAGAGTTTTACGGCGCGGAAAATGCTAAAACCTTTTTGCGCCTTGCAAAAAGCAATCTCCCCCCTATGATGCCTGAAAGCGACTTTGCGGAAAGCTATGCCTTTATGGCCATTGAAACCCATATGGACGCTCTTTCAAGAAAGCTAAATATTTTTCCAGACGATGCAAGGCGTGCTACCGGAAACATAAAGGATGAAAAGTATTTTCATCTTATGGAAGAAGTTTGCAAGAGTTCAAGCTTTGCAAGAAAATATGCAGCGTACGAAACCCTAAACAGGGGAAGAAGCAGCTTCAAGGACAGTCCAGTTAGAGGAATAGGATTAAGCCTCGCTTGCCAAAAAAGCGGCTTTCTTTCCGCATGGCCTGAGGGTGTTCAGTATTCCGTTGAAATCACTATGGAAAAAACTTCAGAGGTGCACATTAGGGTAGGCTTTCATTCTTCCTCAATAAAGGAAATTATATGCGCAATGACAGCGGATTCCCTAGGCATTGACAGGGCCCAAATAAGTTTTTCGGATGAGGGGACGGATTCACAAGCTTTTGGCGGACCTGACATTCTTTCAAGCGCCACAGCCATTGTTTTGCCCCTAGTTTCAAGATGCTGTTCTAGCATACAGCGTCAACGCTTTAGAAAACCCCTTCCAATAACTGTAAAAAAAACATATAAGCCTTCAAAGCCTGATTTGCTTAAAAGATACAAGAATTCCTTTACGCCGGTTTCGCCTGCAGCTTGCACTATTGAGCTTGAGCTTAACCCACTTGACTGGACGACAAGGGTGAGGGGAATATGGATTGCATGCTCCGCTGGAAAGCTCCTTGACAAGAATGCGGCGGAAAGCGCCATTAAAAAAGCTTGCAAAGAAGCTCTTGCAAGGCTTTCATTCAAGGCTGTAAAAATAGAAGACGGCAAGTTTTGCGGTGCTGGCCGCCTTGGACTTGAAAGCCCTATAGCTATTCCAGAAGCGGATATTAAAGTTTCTTTTTTGGAATCAAAAGAAATTCCTAGAGGGATAGGAAATATTGCGCAAAATCTTTTGCCTGCAGCTTACTGCTCTGCCATTATGCAAATAACAGGAAGCACCGAAGTTAAGGTGCCCGTTGATGCGCTAGACATTTACAGCTGCTTTTCAGGTGGCGGGGAAACCTAGCTATGATAATTCCATTTACGCTAAACGGGGAAATGCTTTACCTTGACGCGCGAGCAGAAGAGAGGCTTTTGCACGTTTTGCGCATGCGTTTTAACCTTAAAGAAGTAAAGGAATCGTGCTGCTCTGGCTTTTGCGGCGCATGTACTGTGCTTGTAAACGGAATTGCTGTTCCTTCTTGCCTAATTCAAGCCTTTCAGATTAGAAACTGCGAGGTAATAACGCTTTCACACTTTAAAAAAAGCGAAGACTATAAGGACATTGAAATGGCGTTTAACGAAGAGGGTATTTCTCTTTGCGGCTTTTGCGATTCAGGGAAAATCCTTACAGCCTATTACATAATTTCAGGGATCGAAAAGCCTACTAAGCAGGAAATACACGAAATGCTTGAAGGAATTTCATGTAGCTGTACTTCAGAAGAAGCACTTGCAAGCGCAATTCAAAAGGCTGCTTCATATAGGAGAAAAAGGCTTTCATGAGCGAAAAAGATTCATCAGTTTTCTTTTCCAATTCACTGCAAGAAGCGCTTTCCAGCATGAAAAACATAGCCGGTGTGCAGCCTGCGGGCGGCTGTCTTGAGATAATGAGAGGAAACTCTGGCGGGCTAATTAAAATGCCTGAAAAGCTTTTGTCGCTAAACAGGAATCCGGACCTAAAAATAATTAATAAAACAGAGCGCTACATCGACTTTGGTGCAGCGGTAACAATTCGCTCCATTCTTCAGCTTGGTAAAAAAAACATTCCGCCTATTCTGTATGCGGCGCTTAAAAGCATTGGAAATCCTGCAATACGCGCTCTTATTACAATAGGCGGGCACATTGCACCGCGGGACTTCCACTTTGCGGCATTCGCGCCCCTTTTAGCGCTTGATGCAAAGCTTGAAGTTCGCACAAGCTCAGACACTAGATTGCATTCTCTTAACAGCTATTTTGCAGGCGAAAAGAAAACATCTCTAAGAAAGAGCAAGCAAGTTATCGATGAAAATGCGCTGATTACAAAGATAAGGGTGCCAACTGACCTTTGGGATATTTCTATTTTTCACAGAATAGGACAAAGAGGGATTGTGAGTTCAGAGACTGCCTTTTTTGTCTTTCTTGCAAGAATGCAAAGAAACATTCTTTCTGATTTAAGAGTGGCATGGGCAAGTGATACATTTTTTAGGAGCAGGGAATTTGAAAACTCTATGATCGGAAAGGCGCTACCCCTTTCAGAAAAAGAAGAGGTTGCAATTATAGGACGAGCAAAAGAATACGTAACAGCTGAAACTATCCCCGATGAGTATAAGCGCAGTTGCTTTTTTAATTTTCTTGAAAATTCGCTTAGCTTGCTTACATAGGCGTGCGCTATAAAATCAGCATACAGTCGCCATAAGAAAAAAAGCGGTATTTTTTGTTGACAGCGTAATTATACGCAGCAAGTATTTCGTCCTTGCCTGCAAAGGCTGCAACAAGCATAATAAGAGATGATGCAGGCGTATGGAAATTTGTAAAAAGCGCGTCCACCACCTTAAAGCGAAAGCCTGGATAAATAAAGATTGAAGTGGAAGAGCTTCCCGCCTTTATCTCTTTTTTTTCTTCACTCCAAGCTGATTCAAGCGCACGGACGCTAGTTGTTCCAACAGCGACAATAGGCCGCCCGATGCGCCTTGCTTCTGTAATGGCGGCGGCGGTTTTTTCAGGGATTGTAAAAGCTTCTTCATGCATTTTATGCTGCTCAAGGCTTTCAGTCCTTACGGGCAAAAAGGTGCCAAGCCCTACGTGCAGGGTTATGTACGCGCAATCAACACCCCTTTCTTTTAGGCTATTAAGCACAGCATCAGTAAAGTGAAGCCCAGCAGTAGGAGAAGCCATTGAACCCGTTTCTTTTGCGTACACTGTCTGGTAGCGGCTTGCATCCTCTTCAGTGTCCATTCTGCGAATGTAAGGCGGAAGAGGAATGTGTCCGTAAAGGTCAAGCCAGGCGTCGTCAATCTTGCGGCTAAATTCTATTAGCCTAAACTGTCCGCCTTTAGGAGAATCAAGGATTTTGCCTTCAACGTCTCCCGGAAAAAGAAACTTCTGCCCTGCTCGGCGCCGCCTTGCCCTCTTTGCCACTGCATTCCAGCAAAAGCTTTCGCCGCTTTCGCTAGAAAGAACGGGCGAAATTAACAAGAATTCAGCCCTACCCCCTGTTTCAGCGGAAACCCCGTAAAGCCTTGCCCGCCTTACCTTTGAATCGTTAAATACCATAAGAGCATTTTTAGGTATTAGGTCAGGCAGTGAAGAAAAAAGGCAGTCGCGCAAGCCGCAAGGTGTTACATCTTCGGCATTAGCTATGGGGGGCAAGCTTTTTAGATAAGCGGAAAACTTTTTGCGCTCAAGGACTAGGAGTCTATCCTCACCACGCTTTTCGGAAGGCTTTTGCGCTATTAACTCATTCGGCAAGTTAAAATAAAAGTCGCTGGTCTTCATGCTCTTGCCGATTCATCTTGTCATAAAGGCTTTCAAGCCCTAGATGAACCCATGCCTTTTTTGTAGCAATGCGCCCGCGGCTTGTCCGCTGAATAAGCCCCGTTTGTATTAGGTAAGGCTCATAATAATCTTCTAGAGTGTCCGAAGACTCGCCTATGGAAATTGCAAGCGTTTCAGCGCCTACAGGACCTCCTGAAAACTTATTTATAATAGAAAGAAGTATCTCCCTGTCGTAGCGCTCAAGCCCTAGTTCATCAATGCCTAATCTTTGCAAACCTTCAGCGACAATCTCTTCGGTGATTGTGTTGCTGCCCGCAGCTTGAGCAAAGTCTCGCATTCTGCGCAAAAGCCTATTTGCAACGCGAGGCGTTCCTCTAGAGCATCCCGCAAGCTTGTATGCGGCAGCCTCTTCAATTTCTACGGACAAAATTGAAGCTGACCTAAAAATAATTGATGCAAGAGCATCCGCATCGTAAAAGTCAAGGCGCTGCACAATTCCAAAGCGGCTTATAAGCGGACTTGAAACCATTCCCGCCCGTGTTGTAGCGCCTACAAGCGTAAACTTAGGCAACGGAATACGCACAGTCCGCGCAGCTGTCCCCTGTCCTATTACCCAGTCAAGCTCAAAGTCTTCCATAGCTATATAAAGCATTTCTTCAATGGCGGGGCGCAGGCGATGAATTTCGTCAATAAAAAAGACAGTACGCTCCGTAATGGCAGAAAGAATCCCTGCCAAGTCCTTGGGTTTTTCCAAGGCGGGCGCGCTTGTTACCTTAAACTCGCTGCCGAGCTCGCGGGCTGTAATTTGCGCTATAGTTGTCTTTCCAAGTCCTGGCGGACCGATTAAAAAAAGATGGTCAAGGCTGTCGTTTCGCGCGCGTGCAGTTTCAATAAAAATAGAAAGGTTTTTTTTTATCGTATCTTGACCAATAAAATCGCGCAAAAACTCAGGGCGTAAGTTTCCTTCGCGCGCGTCCTCAATTCTACGCACCTCTGCCCTAAGCACCCCTTGGGTTTCAGCTAAGTCCTTGCCAAAGTTTTTTTTTTCTGTCATGAGGATAGTTCTAGGAGAGCCATGCGGAAAATCTCATCCTCTCGCTTTTCTTTAGAGGCTGAAGAGTCTGTTTTTGCAGCTAAGGCGGGAACAATCTCCTCGCAGCGCCGCCTGTCATAGCCCATGCTTGCAAGCGCTGCAATCACGTCAGCCCACGGAGAGGCATCAGAGCGGCGTGTAGCATCCTTTGAATCAAAAATGAGCTTGCCTTGAAGGGAAAGAAGTATTTTTTGCGCAGTCTTTTTCCCTATGCCTGAAATCTTTTCTAGCCTTGAAAGGTCGGCGTTCTGGAGTGCTGCGGCTAATTCGTCTGCTGTAATCCCTGAAAGGATTTTCATTGCAGCCTTGGGACCTATGCCTTCAACCTTTTGAAGTTCAAGGAAGGCGTTTCTCTCCCTTTCGTCAAAAAAGCCAAAAAGGCGCACAGCATCCTCTCTGTGGTAAAGCCACAATAAAAGCCTAGCCTCTTCTCCAACAGCGGGAAGAGCTGCAGAAGCACTTTCTGTTACGGCAATATCCCACTCAATGCCTGCAGTTTCAATAAAGACACGCTCATCTGTTTTTGCAGTAATTATACCACGCAAGCTGTTAAACATTAGTCAATCAACCAAGTAATACTGGATTGATGTTACAACGCGCACTTTTTTAATGTCAGAAAGGCCAGGTGCCGCATCCTCTATTGTAAAAAGCCCCTGCGAGGCTGTCTTAATGCTTCCTACATGACTTCCGTAGTCTATTGCAAACTGTTCGGCAGCTTCGCGCGCGTTTTCAGCGGCTGCGGCAATCATTTCAGGCTTAATGTCATTCAAACCCGTAAAAAGATACTGCACAGCATCTCCCCTTGAAGTTGCAGCAATCCCCGCCTTCATAAGCTCAATGGACTGAGAAGCAGCTTCCTTTACTTCCTGCACTTTGCGGCTTCTAACCAAAACCGCATTTTCTGAAATATATCTCCACCTTGCTTCCGTCCCATAGCGCTCTGTGCTTAAGTCGGTAATAACAGGCGGCTTCACCGTATAATCTTCATGCGTCAAGCCTCTGCTTTCTAAAAAGAAGGCAACGTCAGCCGCTGCGGATGTTAAAAGAGAATGAAGATCATCAAGTGTGTCCGCGCCAAAAGCATAGGAAAGCTGCCACACTGCCATATCCGCAGGAACCTCGCGCTCGCACAAGCCCTTGACGGAAACAACGCCTCGCTCAGGCGCAATGTTACTCAATCCCGCAGCAATAATCACTGCTGAAATTATTAGCGCGCATGAAAAAAAAAGGTATGGCGCCAGCAACTTTTTGGGGAACTTCAATGAAACTTCTTCCATTCCTTCTTATCAAAATTCAAAAAACGGCTAAGCCAATTTTTTAAAAGAGAAGCTTTGAGAACTGACAACAGAGTTTGCAATCAGAGGGAAATCAAGCCGAAAACCATAACAAAAAGCGCTACAGTTTCGCAAAGGCCTACAATAGTAATGTATTGGGAAAAACCCTTTCCTGTCTCGCAAAAAGCATCCGAGCCACAGGCGCCAGCCTTGCCTTGAGCTGCTGCAGAAGCGCCAATAGAAAGCCCGCAAACTATCCCCAAGCCAAGCAAATACCATGGATCCATCGATGACGCGAGCATTGCATTCATAAGCAAAAAGCCGTAAATAGTCTGGGTCAGTGGAGCTCCAGCAAACGCAAGAATCAAAAACGGAGCGGGCTTGTTGTTAAGATAACAGCGCTTCCATGCGCCTATTGTACTTTGGCCTGCAATCGCAAGCCCTATTGCAGAACCAGCCGCTGAAAATCCAAGAGCTGCCGCCGCTCCGAAAAGTCCAAAATTAAAATCCATAAGAAACTCCTATTCTGAAGCCGCATCAGAAAACGGCTTGTATTTAAAGCCTGACCATGTCAAGCCAATATGGTTTGAAAACTCTAAGATATTAAGCCGGACACCGTGAACAACCACGGAAAGCACATTCATGATCATGTTGAGCCCGTGCCCGAAAAAAAGAATTAACACGCCGATGAACACCAAAAACCCGCCAAGCATAGGTCCTGTCATCTGGTTTACCGTGCTTGCTATAGCTCCGCCTGCAAGGGCTACAGCCCATAGCCTAATGTAGCTCATTATATCGCCAAATACATTGGCAACACCCAAAATCATCGAAATAATATTCTGAAAACTTTCCTTTACAGCCGCGCCTAGCTTTCCGTCATAGTTCGCGAACACAAAGTTTAAGACAAAGCCTGCCACTATCATTGCAACTATTTCTCTGGTAATGGGATATTTTTCTGCGTCAACAACAAGGCTCAAAATAACAAAGAACATGCCGACCAGCATTAAAAGCGAGCCTAAGTCTCCAAGGAATTTAGGCGACTTGATGTTCTGTATAATGCAGACAATGTGGGCAATGGACATTTGCAACAGTCCAAGCACAAAGCAAAACACCTGAATGTTGACAGATGATTCAGGGTTTTCCGAAGAAAAAGCTGGTATTGCGATCAAGCGCAAAGTTTGAGGAAGGCTTTCCGCAGGAAGTGAAAACCATGTGCAAGTAACAACGCCCCAGAGCATAGTCATTATAGAAAGATAGAGCATCATGTATAAGGCGGGCGGAGTCCCCTTCTTTGCGGTTTTTACGATTCCTGCAATGGAGATAATTGTGAGTAGCGCTCCGTAGCCGCCGTCCCCAAAAATCATTGCGAAGAAAATACCAAAGAAAAGGAGAAACCAGCCTGAAATGTCAATTTCCCTGTAGCCTGGCACAGTTCCTAGAAAGTCAAGGAGAGGCGCAATTAGGTTGACAACCCTATTATTTTTAAGCTGCGTCGGCACGTTGTCCTCTTCAGCCGGGTCATCTGAAATGCACGCCCAGCTGTTTTGCCGTGCAGCTTCCATAATAAGGCTAACCTTTTCCGCAGGTGCGTAGCCTGAAAGCCAAGCAAGGGAAGGCTTAGGAAACTTCACAGCAACAGGCGCGCTTTTTTCCCCTTCTTCGACAAGGGAAATCTCCTGCATGCTAGCGCGGACTGTTTCAAATTCTATCTCTTTAAGAAGAATCTTTTCTGCCGCATCGAGAAGAGCCTTTTGCGGAAAAAGGGCGGCAATATCGGCATTTGCCTTTTCAATCGCCTTTCGCTCCGCTTCAATCTCAGCTCTCATTTCAGCAGAAGACTTTTCTGGTAAGGCAAGCTGCCTAGCGCTATCAGGAAGAGATTCGGGTAAAAGGGTAGCGCTGCTTGCAATAACGAAGCGCACATTCTTTTTATCCCGCTTAAGCGTTACAGTTGTAATGTCATCAGGAAGGGCGGCAAAATCATCAGTCGGCATTTCAAAGGCAAAAAGATGCACGCCATGCTCTGCAAGATAGGCAAAGTCAGCCGGATTGAGATCGCCCCAGCTTGCAATGCGGTCAAGTTCAACCTGAAGGCGAGTAGCATTCTCCATAGAAGCGCTTTTAGAAGCATTGAGCGCAAGAATCTTGTCGGCGAGGGCTAGCCCCTCCTCTTTACCCGCATCAGCTGGAAGAGCAGCCTTTTTGACCTTTTTCTTGCCCTTGTTTTCAGAAAGGATTGATGTCGCCTGCCTAAGGCGCGAAAGGCTTTCCTGCAAAGAGACGAGACTATCGCTTGACGAGACTACAGTTTCCACATGCAGAAGCCCGAGATTTCGCAATTTAGCTACGCTTTCTATCCTTTCAGACTCAAGGACAACCAAGCGTATTTTTTTCATCGGAACAATCACGTTTTAAGCCCTCCCCGCAGTAGCTTCCGTCGCTTGCCTGTTTGAGCGCTCAAGATTGTTCTTGGAAATCTTTCCACGCACAACAGCCGAAACCTGCTGATCGCCCAAATAAACAGAAATGCGCCTAATATTCTCCTTTGCTTCAGGTATTTTGATTTTTTCAAAGAGGTTAACGCGTTGCGTCGTAGTTCGAAGCTCAGCTTGAAGAAGGCGCACCTGTTCATCTAAAATCTCTGCCTCAAGGTCAAGGGCAAGAGCGCCTTCCATCTTGTCGGCAGCGCTGTCAAGCCAAAGCGGCATCGCGTATAGGTCATACTCCGCCCTATCAAACTCCGCGCCTCCAAAGACAGGAATAGAAACGCCCGCAATATTGCCTGTAGAGGTTATAAGGCGGCGCACCCGCACAATATCCGGCGTAAAAAAGCCTTTTTCAGAAAAAACAGCAAGCCAGCTTTCAAACTCGGCATGAAGCGCATCGCGCCTTGCCCTAACCTCATTCGCC
>CAYYCW010000007.1:16917-21452 GCA_964470435.1 uncultured Treponemataceae bacterium | reverse complement strand
CAAAAGCGGTATTAAATGCTCCTCGCCTATCCTTGAGGCAACAAAATTGCGCTCCCGCACCTTGTCTTGCATCATTGTGCATTCGGGGCGGCGGTAGTAAAGCTTAAGCCACTGCAGCTTCTCGTTGAAGGTTTTGGGGTTTTTAAGATCGAGCTCGCCTCCCATCACAAGGCGCCACTGTGCCTTTAGGTACAGCGCGTCAAGGAAAACCGAGGTAATCCCCTTTTTCCCGAGCTTGTCTAGAAGCAGCAACGGCCTATGCAGCTTGTCAGCGCGCAAAATCCTTAATGCAGTTGCAAGCTTGCCCACTGTTTAATGCTCCTTTTTAGCGTAAGTTCATGCACATTATAGAAAAAAAGCGCAACCGCGGCAAGGGGAATTTAGCTAATAGCTAATAGCTAGATACTCGATGCACAAAAGCAAATTTTTGCGATAAATTGAAGGCACACAGACAATATATGCACGCGTAGTAGCCTACTACGTTTGATGTAATAGGCTATTACGTTTGATGTATTAGCCTATTACGCGTGATGTAATAGGCTATAGCCTTACGGCGAGCTTACGCTTACTCATTCATAAATAGCAAGAGAGCGGCGTGAAAATAGCCGATTTAGAGCTAAGAGCTAAGTTAAAAGAGCTAAGTTCTAAACTCTGCCCAGCCCACCATGCAACACACTCCTGTAGACACTACCTAGTCGTTGCGATTAGAGTGGCAATATAGGCTTTTCTTACAGCAAAACCATGTTGCTGCAAATGGAATTGGAGAAAATTTTCACTAGATTCTTTATGTGTATTTGGTAAGAGTAGCCGTGCACGAAAAGGCAATTAGTTGCTAACCTTGAATATAGTTGAGCAAAAAGGCGCTTTTTTTAGCTTGCGTAAAGGGGTAAATTGTCTGTAGCCTGCACGCTCAAGTTGCGTTCTTTCAGCTACAGCTTAAACTTAGCCGTTATGCTTGCTAGCACGTCAATTGCTTCTTTGTTCGCGCCGCTGTTTTCAACAATCCCTGCAACTTCGCTATTTATAGCTTCAGTAGCTTTCGCAATAGAACTCACGCGCATTTTCAGAGACTGAGAAATGCCTGCAAGCCGACTTATCTCGTTAAGAATTGTCCCCGCGCCAGCATGCATCTCGAGCGCGCCGCCGTTAATCCGTGCTGACCTGCCTTCTATATTATTAAGAGCTGCAAGAACGTGGGAACTTCCTTCGTTTTGCTCAATCATTGCAAAGTTAATTTCGCTAACTACTGAAGTAACATCACTAATCTTTAGCGAAACAGAGTCAAATGCCTCGTCAGCTTCTGTTGTTGCCCCCGCAATGTTTTTAATTGCGGCGATAGTGTTTTTTAACCCCGCGGCTATTGACCTTGACTGTTCAGCAGAATTTTCTGCAAGCACCCTTATTTCCTCTGCGACAACGGCAAAGCCTTTTCCAGCTTCCCCAGCGTGCGCAGCCTCGATTGCAGCGTTCATAGCCAAAAGGTTTGTTTGGCTCGCTATGCTATCTATCACGCTATTAGCTTCTAAAAGCGTATCAGACTGCAAAATAAGATTAGACACAAGGTCCTGAACCGCGCTTATGCTTTCCTTTCCGTTAGAAGCTGTGTCTTTAAGCTTGTCAAAGCTTTCTGATGCTTTGGAAATACTCTCTGAAATTGAAGCAATGTTAGCCAGCATCTGCCTAATGGCGGTAGAAGACTCCGTCACTGCAGCCAATTGGCTTTCTATTTGCGAGCGAAGGTTTTCAATATTATGAAAAATTTGCTTAACGACAGCTGCAGTTTCCGTAACTGAGGCGCTTTGCTCCTCAGCGACGCAGTGCAAATCTTTAATGTCATGCACAATTTCTGAAACATCCCCAGAAATTGCAGTCGCATTGCCGTAAAGCGTTTTTCCCACCGCATCTAGCGAGTCGGCGCTTTCGCTTACATTTGATATCATGCTGTGCAGCGCGTCTACAAACATATTAAAGCTAGTGCCTATAGTTGTAATCTCATCGTTACCATTAACATCAATATGGGCAGTTAAGTCGCCGCCACCTTCGGCAATGTCTTGCATAGTTCCAGACATGCTTGTAAGAGAACGTATCAGCGCACCTGAAATTATCGTAAGTGCTATGCCCGATGTAATGGCAACTACTATGATAAAGGCTACCCCAAGGATAAAAATCCTATAGACGGTTGCTATCATGTAGCGCTGCGGAACAGTTAGGCAAAGCCTAAACGGGGTATCTGCTATATTTACAGCTGCAACAAAGTAATCAATTCCACCAATGTTCCTTAAAGCCACTCCTCTTTCGCTTATAAGAGCCGAATCAAATGCAGAAAGCGCCTCCTGCCCAAGCGTACTCAATGGGATAATTTCAGGGGAATTAAAAAGAGAGTCTTCATACGAACCGCTGCTGTAATTGAAGCTAATAGAGGAAATAACTTGCCCGTTGCTTGAACTTTGCGAAACAAGGTAAAGTCGAGCGTCTAGTCCAAACATTTCAATAAAATTGAAGCTGCTTAAAAGATCATGGTAAACGCGTGAAAGCGCAAGGGACGTTTGCGTAACGTCAACAAGACCTATAGAGCGTCCATTGTATATGATAGGAACAATTGTGTTTATGCTTTTTATTGAAGATCCCGTTGGAAGATAGGGTTCGTTTACCAGTACAGTTAACTCAGCAGTTTCGTTATTGGCGACAAGTCTGCGGAAATAATCGGTGCCGGCTACAGAAAGTGGGCGGGCATCAGGCAAAAAGTCGTTTTCAGTGCGCCTTCCTCCCTGCCAAGTGTTTCCTGAGCGGCCAGTTTCGTACATATAGCCGTAAGAATCAACAAGAGTTATGCGAGCAATACTGTCGCTAGAGCGGGCAAACTGGGTAAAAGTTCTTTCAGCGTTGCTCCACGCAAGACCGGAATCCCCTTGAAAGGTGGCAAGCGAAGTCGCTGCATTTCTTGCATCTCCAAAAAACGTTGAAAGCCCGCTTGTTATAGCGCCAAGATATCCCTGAACAATCTGAAAAGCCTTTCTAGTATCTGATATGCTTACTTGCCATACAATTACGGAAACTGCAATTAAAACAGGGATTATAGCTGCACTAATCCCTGCTACCGCAATTTTATATCTTACTTTCATTGAGTTTTCCTTAACTATATTGCCTAAAGATATTATCAATAGCCTATAAGTATACTTAAATATCGGGGCAAATAAAAGTTTATACATTTTCTTAGAGGCTTTTTTCCATAAACAATTGTATTGCCTTGCAGCAAGTAAGCACACACTAAATAGCCTTAGAGTCTAGAGCTAAACAGGCTATTGGAACAGCTCCTTGCAAAGCAATCATTGATTTTAGGCTGTTGTGGCGGTATACTCATCTTTGCCAAAATCAAAATTACACGTATCTTTTTGCAAGTTTGCGTAACCGGAGACATAAATGAAAAAAACGATGATTTTTGCTTTTGCGACAACTATAATTTTAGCTTTTTTGCTTTTAGGCGCTTGCACTGAAAGGCAATACAGCAGCTCATCCGCTGGCACATACGGCAGAACGATTGATTCCCCAGTTGCGGGAAAGCGCGTTGCCTACATTTTGCAGCAAGGACCTGCGGACATTTTTAGGATGTGGTCAGAAACCGCAAGAGAAACAGCTGAGGCGCTTGGCATGGGCTATGACGAATTTTACTGCGGCGGCTCTGACTCAACTTGGCAAGACACTGTCTACCAGTGCGCAGCAGCAGGCTATGACGGCCTTCTTTTAAGCCACGGCGGCCAAAGTTATTCATATTCCATGCTGGTGGACTTGCTAGATCAATTCCCAAATATCAAAATTGTAACGTTCGATACAGCATTTGAAGACTTTGAAGGAAATGTGCAAAAGATTCCAGGCGTTACACAGTTCTTCCAGCAGGACGCGGGCTTTTCAGAGCTTCTTCTTGACTATGTTTTAACAGAGCTTTACCCCGAAAAGGCTAACGCGGGCATTCCTGTAAACATAATAAAAATTTGGATTGGGCCAGGTTTTATTTCCCCCTTTGACCGCAGGCAGGTCGGCTACGAAAAGTATGAGCGGTCTGGGCAGATTAACACATTGGAGACAATCGCGCCTTCTGACTTGGACAACCCTGAAACGTCGATGGCGGCCGTTACAGCGGCAACACTTGCAAAGTACAGCCCAGGCCAAATTGACGCCTTTTGGTGCTGCTACGACTTGTATGCTAACGGCGTTTACGATGCCATTGTAGAGGGCGGCTATGATATTCCGCTAGTTTCCGTTGACATTTCCAATGCTGATATAGAAAAAATGGCTTCACCCGGATCCCCGTGGAAGGCATGCGCCACTACAAACTGGCACAGCAATGGCGAATTCGGCATAAGGGTTTTAGCCCTTGAGCTGGCAAACGAATACAATAGGATTATTGACCCGCTTACAGGCGTTGCAAGCGACTGGCTTGAAGTGCCTACTACCGTTGTAACGCAAGAAATGGTTTCAGGCGGCGACATTACCGTTACTAACCTTGACACAGTAGCGGGTCCTTCGTACAGCGATAG
>CAYYCW010000007.1:0-16817 GCA_964470435.1 uncultured Treponemataceae bacterium | reverse complement strand
GGGGAAAAGAATTTTCTTTTTCTTAAGACAAACTTTAATGCGGAGGTTTTATGAACGCGCTCAATTCTATGCTTTTGGAAGGAAATGTTGTAAGGGATTCTGTTTTGAAAAAAACGCCAAAGGGAACTTCTGTGTGCACGTTTTCTATAGCGTCAAATAGATATTATATCCAAGACAACACTAGGGAAAAGGAAACATCATACTTTGATGTTGAAACTTGGGGAAAGCTTGCTGAAAGTTGCAGCAAAAACTGCACAAAGGGACGCGGCGTGAGAATTGTCGGCAGAATGAAGCAAGACAGATGGGTTGGAAGCGACGGCAAAAACTACAGCCGCGTCAAGCTTGTAGGCGAGCATGTGGAGTTTAAGCCGCGCTCATCAAAACAACAAGAAGAATACGCGCAAGACAGCGCCTTTGTCCCCGATGAAAAGGAGCTGTTCTTTGACGAGTCAGGAATTCCTGCCTTTTAGCCCCAATGCTTGCGCTTTGGGCGGACAAGAACTTTCTTTCCACCCAAAGCGCAACTTTTTGCCTTTCTTTGTTCGGGCTGCGCTTGCATGCTTGCTGCTTTTGCCTTTATCGCAGCTAGGCTAAAATAACTGCAAAATGCGCCCTTAGCCTTATTAAGTCTTTTCCGCGTGCTCATCGCAATAAGCCTTGAACTCCTCTTCTGTCATTTCAGAAGAATAAAGAGGATACAGCGCTTCTATAAGCTCTTCGATTGTATCGAATTTTGCGCCATCTAACTTATATGGCATATATGACCTCTATGTTTTTTAGATACTAGGAAGTATACACATAAAGCGGCTGTAAAACAATAACAAAAATAGTTAGAACGAAAAAACACAGTAAACTAAATAAATTAATGATTGCATTAAAAAAGCCGATATAAGTAAACATTAAGGTTGCAAAGCCTTGCATAAAACCCTATAATAATAGAATGCTCGTGCGTGACACTGAAATTTCAGGATTAATTCTGCGTCTTGCAGAACATTTTACTAAAAATGTTGCTACGGGATTTACACGTCCCTTACTTGCTCCTGTGCTTGCAGATCCGGTTATTGATCGCCGTATTTTTGATTTAACAGAATACCCAGCGGACTCAGCCGAGCGAGGCGTTGCTCTAGACGATCTTTATCTTCAGATTCATGCTATGGCATGCTTTATAAGCGAAGTGCGGGCATCTGTAATTCCGTCTATGAAAGGCTCATTTGGTATGCAATCTTCAGGCTCCGCAAATGATCCGCAAAAAATATACCGCGAAATGGCTTTTAGCAATTTTGCTCCCAACATATCTATACTTGAACAATATACGCGGGAACTTTTTGATGCAGTTATTCGCTTTGATAAAGACAATAGCAAGGGAAAGCCCATCTATGAAAAGTTACCTGAAACTGCTCAAACAGAGCAGTTGCTGAAGTAGCAGAAAAGGGCTTTATTTGCGCGCGAGTTCCTCTGCTGTCTTAAAAATCATGCTGTAAACGTATTCTATCTTTTCTGCCTCAAGCGAAGAAAATGCCACACGCAAGTGTTGTTCATCAATAGCCACTGTGCCTATACCATGCTTTGCTAAAAGCTCTTGGCGCACTTGTTCAGCGCCAACTCCAATGCAACGCAAACACATAAAATAGCCTGAGTTAAACGGAAGCGGCTCTATAGCAAAGCTTCCCTTGTGAGCTTCGAGGCTTTTTTTAACAAGGCAATAGCGTTCACGCAGAATGTTTTTGAACTCTTCCTTCTCTTTTTCTGTTGAAGGATCGTCAAAGGCTTTAAGGATAATTGACTGAGATTCTGTTGCAGCACATGAAGTAGAAGAGCGAATAAGCCCCATCATCTTCCTTACTAAGGCATCGTATTGCTCTCCCGTCATTCCTTTTGAAGCAAATGAGACAAAGCCTGTGCGAAATCCCCACGCATAATCTTCTTTTGTAGGGCCGTCAATCTTTACAGCCAAGATTCTTTCGTGGGCAGAGGCAAGCCTTGCAAAAATGGATTCAGGGCAAAGGCCTTCTTCGTAGTTTAAACCAAAGTAAGCGTCATCGCAAAACACAATGACATCAGCACCGTTGCTGGCTATTTCTGTTAAGGCAGCGCATATTTCTTCAGCTTCTTCCTTGTATAGAGTGTAGCCTGAAGGGTTTTGCGGAAAGTTCAAAAGAAGCCTTACGGAGCCGCTTTCAGCTTCTTTTACCAAAGCTTCCTTAAAGTTGCGCACACTAAACGCCCCACCTTCAAACATTTTAAACTTGTGCAATGCGGAGTTCCGTCTAGCTTCAACTATAAGGGAATAGTTTTCCCAAAAGGGATCAGCTGCAAGAAGAGGACGCGTTTCATCTAAAAACATATCGCAAAGATACGATATGCCTGCTGTAAGGCCTGGCACTAAAACAGGCAACGAAAAGTCAATGCTCTGAAGGGAAGGGTTTTTTTTAATGATTAGAGCTTTCCACTTTTCGCGCAAGCTGGGGTTGCCCGCAGTTGGAGAATAGCTTACCGATTCAGCAGCGGAAAGGCTGGGCAAATGCTTTTTAATGGATGAAAGCATTAAAGGCGCGCCACCTTCTACGGCAGTGCCCACCGTGGCGTTTGCGGTTTTGCCAAGCCGCTTTGCCTCTTCTCCTTGTGCTATAATGCCCTTGGGAAAGTAAATGCGCCTACCCAAGTCTGAAAGCATGCGTCCCACCACGCAGTTATCTAGAATCTTGTTTAGCTCTTCTGCAAGAGCGTTTGTGTTTTGATTTGATGCCATGGTGAAAATTTTACTTAAAACTTTAGTCCATTGTCAATTAGCTAGGAGCCGTTAGCTGCTAGCTAATAACTGCTATATTTATGGCAGAAGAGGCAGGGTTCGTACACGAAATGTTCCTTGCTCTATACACATGCTTCTGCTTGTAGCTTATAGCTTCCTTCTTAGGAGAGATGCATCTCGCCCCGAAAGGGAAACTATGGAAACGATAAGCGCCTTCTTCCATCATTTCACTTTAGCTTATCAAATTGAAATAAGGGGCGCGTAGTGGTAACCATTATTTCAAGTTTGGAAAAGAAGCGCTTGCGCTATTAACGATTGCGCAATCTTTTTCACTAGCAGGATGCAAGCCTTCAAGCGCAAGCAACGCTTGCTTGTGCTCCACACCCCAGCGGTAACCTGTAAGAGCGCCGCCTACGCCTATCACGCGGTGGCAGGGCACTATAAGCGCTATTGGGTTGCGGGAAAGCGCTGCACCAACCGCGCGGGCTAAGACTGCCGATGCCTTTTTCACTTTAAGGCGGGAAGCAATTTCGCCATAAGTGCTAGTTTGCCCATAGGGAATTTGCATAATTTGCCGCCACACATCTAGCTGAAACTCTGTACCCTGCAAGGAAAGCGGCGGGGTCCAAGGCAGGCTATTTCCAGAAAAATAGAAGTCAAGCCAGAGCTTTACTTTTGCAAATAGCGGCAAGCTTGAGTTGCAGCCTTGCGGCGCTTTTTCTTCCGCTCCGTCACAGAAAACAAGGCGGGAAAGACTTTTGCCGTCCTCTGAGCGCATAAGCATATCCCCAAGTGGCGATGCGTAAAGCGAGGAACAAGGCGCAAGGATTGAATTGGCTTTTAGCTTTTCATGGTAAATTTGCATTTTGGGTAGCTTTTGCAAGCGTAGAAGTTGCCGTATTTTCCTTGGCGCAGCACAAGGTCGCCATCGCATCTTGGGCACGTTAGGTTTTGCTTTTTTAGCTCTTCTTCTATAAGGCGCTCCCTAATTCTTTGGTTATGCTTTTTCCGTTCAGCTTTTTCGGTTATGGAAGCGGCTTCAATCGCTTCCTTTACTTGCGTAAGTAGCTCAAGGCTAAGGCATTTTTTACAGCCTTCGCCGCAATGCTCCCTTATTGTTTTACGAAGCTCATCTTCATATATAACGGGCATGGACGCTTCAATTTCCTTCAATGTGGCAGAGCCTGCAAAGACAACTATGGGGAAATACTTTATGTCTGGAAACCGTGAAGAAAGCAAGCCTTTAAGAGCGCGAACATGCCCCCAGTTTTGCTTTACAGGATTAATGAACGGGTGCTTGCTCTCAAAGATAACTTGCATCCATTGCTCTGCGGCCTCGTTTCCGAAAATCCAGCCCTTGTAGTTTTTGGTCTCTATCACAAAAATCCCGTATTCAGACAAGACAACATGGTCAATTTGGCTTGTGCCGCCATCTTGTTTTCTTATCATTATATCGCTTAAAGGAACAAAGTCTTCTTTAGGCAAGCGGCGCAGAATCTTGCTTACCCTTAACTCTCCTCTGATCCCCGCTATCGTTGCATAGCTTGTTCTAGCACTTTTCCTGCCTCGCCTTTTGCGCCGCAGCAAAATCACCAGGACAATAATTATTAAAGCTGTAATTATAGTTTCCATTGCTTTTATCCCTATACGCTACGTTGCAGGGCATTATAGCAATATTTAGGTGGACTAAATAGCTGACAGCGAACAGTTAAAGGCGCAACAAGCGCTACAAAGTGCAAGTAAATCGGCAAGAATGCTCAAGCCTTAAACGATAACAATGAAAAGCGGCTAAAGGCCCTTTTGGGTTTCCGCGTCGCTTTTTCTTATGTATGAGGGCGCACAAGCATAATTGTCAATGGGGATATTTGCCTTTCTATAATGCTCTAGCCTTTCTTTTGCAAGCGTTATCATGGAAAAAATACCTTCGCTTGGAACGGGGGCAAACTGAAAGACAGGCATTTGCTGTTGTGAGCATTGAGTTTCAAGCGTAGATATAAATGTACTATCGGCGCAAAGAGCCCGCCCGTCCTTTTCTGTAATGGTGATAATTTTAGGGGCAAGAGCATCATCTTCTTTTTTATTTTGAAAGAGGAGACACGCAAGCTCGCGCGCTGCTTGCTCTGGGGAAATGTCTGCAACAGGCGAAAGCGGCTTTCCCTCCTTGAAAACTTGAGCGTAAAAGCGCATTTTTTTTGCATCCATTACGCAAACAAGGGGCGTTATGCAGCCTAAAAGGCTATGCGCCCAAGCTTCAAATGTGGGCACAGGAATAAAGGGACAGCGGGCTGAAAGCTGGACAGCCTTTGCAGCGGAAAAGCTAAGGCGCAAGCCTGTAAAGGCCCCTGGCCCTTCTGCAGCCGTTATAAGCTCTGTTTCCTTTAAGCTAAAGCCCGCGCTAGCGCTTGCTTGCTCCATAAGGCAGAGAATGTATTCGGCTTGCTGCCTGGCGGTATTAGCGGATATTAAAAAGCTACCGGCACTGCCTTCGGCTGCCACTGATATTCCGCTTGAAGCTGTGTAAAGGGCTAAGACGTTCATAGCAAGACCGCATCCAAGTTAATAGGGCCCCTGTCCCAACCGAAAAGCAGAATTTTGCGGATTTCTTCACTATTAACTTCTATTTTAATAAAGATAGCGGACTTGGGCATTAGTTCGGCGATCCTTTCTCCCCATTCAATGACGCAAACTCCACTGTTATACAAAAGCTCTTCCGCGCCAAGCGCTGTAAAATCATCTACAGAATCAAGGCGATAAATGTCCATGTGATAAAGGGTAAGCCGCCCCTTATATTCTGAAATCAAAGTGAATGTTGGGCTTGTGATTGCCTCATCTATGCCTAGACCAAGCGCAATACCCTTTGTTAGCGCGGTTTTCCCTGAAGCTAGTGCGCCTTCAAGCACAATGATGTCGCCTGCAACAAGCCTTTCGCCAATAATTTTGCCTATAGCCTCTGTTTGTTCAATGGAGCGTGAAAGCAAGCTCAGCATAGGCTATAGGGGAAGCTTGCCGTCTTTGTCTAGCTTGGCGATGTATTCTTTAAGAGCCCTTTTTACCTGTATAACGGGATAGTCTACAGGGTCAATTAAAGAGACGGTGACAATGACCTTTCCGAAGGGGTCTGTCTCTATTGTAAACTCAATTTTCCCTGACGATTTACGGCTTGGCAAATCATACAAGGCTTCGGCGGAAAAATGCCTTCTATAATAAATTGCAGTATCCTTTCTCTGGATATTTTCCAAGCCCAAAACTGTCATGGCTTTAGCTCCTCAAGCAAGATTTTTATTATGATTTTGTCAACTAGCAGCACTAGTTATTCTTAAAAGGAAATTGCTAATTTCAAGTATTCGAGGAGCAATTTCGTATTCGCAAATATCCCCTATGGTAACCGTGTCTTGCTGTTCAATGGCTTGCGTTGCTTCTTCTATAAACGGGGAAATGGATGCAAGATATTCGCCAGGGTTCATTTCTTCTATTTTTAGGCTTTCTTCTGATATTCCTGCAAGTGTTAGCAATGGAAGGAGCTGGCAAAGTGTTTCCATTTGCTGTGAAAGCTTTGCAAGAGAATCCATACCCTGATGCCCCCTGCCTGTTTGAAGCAAAACGGGAATGTCTTGCAAACTTTCAGCCAGCTGCAAAAGCTCATTCCCCGTTTCCTTTGCTATTTCAAGAATTTCAGTGCCTGAAATTGCAGTAATTTCCAAATCTTCTAATGTGTTTATGTCATTTTGAAAAAATGCGTCAAGCGCGCCTGCTTCAATTATTTTGCCGCCTGTCTTTACTGAAGCAATTGTCATGCCGTTTGCTTCACATAATTGCTCAAGTTGCGCCATAACTTCACCAGCTGTTTGTTCATTTTCAAGTTGGAAATCAAGCTGCGCGCCGTTTATATATATATTCACACATTGATTATCGGTGTTATTGCATTCAGCCTTAAAGCTATGCGCCGCGCTCACTTGGCGCGACGCAGTTCACTTAATTAGAAAAAAAGCCCTTTATCGTGATGAGTTTTGTTGCTGCATGCTTCTTCTATTAAAGTTTGAAATAGACTCCATCTGGCTTTCAAGCCTGTTTAGGGTACCTTCCATTTGGTGATACCTTTGGCGCAAATCAGCTTCCTTTCTGTCTAGCTGCTGGTCAAGCTGCGTAATTTTTCTTTCAGTTTCACTTATCCTTGTATCAAGGCCAGCTGTTCTTGTAGCAAATATGCCGCCTGTTTGGATATAAGGGGCAATGTTGTTGTCCAGGACGACTGCAGCCCCGCTGTCTATTACAAGATCTCCGTCTGAATCAAAACCAAATAGGCTTTTCACACTCTGCATTGAATTTTCAAGCGCGGTGTCTAGAATATTTTCATTTATTTCTAAGTATCCTCTAAGTCGTGAAGAGTCAATGCCTGCCCCAGAATCCGCGCGAGTGGAAATACCAATTTGCGCTAAAAGAGAAAAGACCGAATCTTCATCATCCGTATAGGCGTTAGAAGTTATACGCTGAAGAGCTGATTTAAGGGTCATAAGCATTGTTTCCCCCTGCATCATGCCAAGCCTTTGCTCAGCTTGCTCCCTTTCTTCCTGGTTAAAGTATTGAATTTCTGATATAATCTCCGGTTTGTTTTGCGTTAAAATATTGATTTCTGCTATAACCCTGTTGTAGTTTGCTACAAAGGCAATAATTGCTTCCTTGGCAGCTTCTTTATTGGGTGCAATGCTAATGCTTATAGGTTTTTCGCTTTCCCCACGAACATTAAGCGTAACGCCGGGTACAAGGTCATCAATGTTGTTGTTTGATCTTGTAATTTTAATGCCTTCATACTCTATAATAGCATCCTGCGCGGTGGATACAGGATTTACCGGGCCAAAACCGCCTGTAGCTTCCGGGTCAGATATTACCATATCATAAATGCGCAAGGATCTATCCGCGTTATTGTTGTTTGCAATAATCGCATTCACATCTCCAAGCTCACCAAGAGGAACTCTAAACGTCTGGCTTCCTGACTCTGGAATATCAGGGAGCGGGATAGAAGCCCCTTGCTTTGTAGAACGCAACGCAAGAGATGCGTTGTTTTCAGCAGATTCATCTTGCGCAAGCTCAGTAGGTAAATCGTCTACAGCAGGCAAATACATCTCAGAATCTTCATTTATAATTGTAACGCCGCTGTATGTTATAAGACCAGGAACAAGAAGACCTGGGCCATAAGCGGCAGACTCTTCTTCCTGCGCAATCTCTTCAGTTTTGGCAATCTCCTCGCTTGAAACCGTGTATTCCAAAACATAGTTCGATGAAGCCTTAGCAGTATCTGAAAAAGGAATTACTTGAGACTTACCCGGTTGTATGCTTACGTCTTCCTCTGTTACAGAAACAGATGCGCCCAGCTTTCTTTCTATAATGCCGATGTCTATGGCTAAGTCGCGAGCTGCTTCTCTAAAGCCTAGCTTTTGATCTGCCCCTGTTTTAAGCGATTCAATAAGAAGCGCGCGCCCCCCTGGAGATGTTTGAACCAGCTGCGCTCGGATAGTGTCTTCACCGCGACGGTTTATAGCCTTTACAAATTCAGGATAGCTTCCGCCTTTCCATGAAAACTCAATGTTTTTTTGGCCAACGCTAAAAACATATGTACCCGCAGGAACAGTAGCATCGCGCGCAACTTCTTTAGAAAGAAAGCTGTCTGCTTTTGCCATTTGCACTACAGAAACAGAAAAATCCTGCTCCGCTGCATCCCTTGTTGCTGTAACCGAAACAGCCCTGTCATCAGATGAATTACCTATTCTATCCGTAAAAGGATTAGTAAAGGAATAAAGAGCCCTTGCAGAATCCCTTAGCGAAGTCACTTGCCTGGACAACTGCCGCCAAGCATTTTGCTGATTCTTGTAAAGCTGCAGCTGGTCATCAGCCCTATCTCTTGGAACACGCTCAATGCGCATTAAGCCATCTACAAGCTCATCTGTCTTGTACCTGCTTGATGTTACACCAGGAATATGTATTTCAGGCATTTACTTCTCCCCCACATTACAGAATTCGCACGCTAATAAAAAAAATGCAAAAAGTCCCTTATTTGTAGCCAAATACACTAATTATACTATTATCGGCAAAAATATCAAATACTTTTGCCAGATAAACTATTTTAATCCTAAAGCTTCCTGTAAGGAAGCGCGGCAATGGCTCTTTGCGTAAAGGCTGCAGTCGATGGTTCAAACACAATGCCATTGAGCAAAGCTGCCTTTGGGAAGCAGCGCATAGCGCGGTTAATGGCGCAACTGAGGCGAACGCAGATGCGGGGAGTTCTAAGCTCTAATGCAAAACCTTTTGCTAAAAGCGCTAATTTGGCTCATGCTATAAAAGCGTAAGTTTACGCGCCATTATCTTCAATATATTTAAGGAGGAAATATGAAACCAAAGACTAACCCCCCGCAATGCTTATAACCTTGTTGTTGCTCTGCATTGCCGCACCTAGTTGCACGTCAAAGAATGATTCTCAAGCTGATGTCGCAGAAGCCGGAGACATTGCTGCTGTAAAAACGCTTATCGATGCTTTTAAAGCGGGCAATGCTGACGCGGATGATCCTAATGCTGCTCTCATTGATGCAGCGGAAAAAGGCAATACAACCGCTGTTAGGCTGCTTCTTGATGCAGGCGCAAATGTGAACGCGCAGGATAATCGGGAGCGCACAGCCCTGTCGCTTGCAACGCGGAACGGGCGCACGGAAATAGTAAATGCACTAAGGGCGGAGGGGGCTAGGTGAATTTGGCTATTAGCTCTTAGTCTCTACGGTAAAAGCAAGAATTAGTTGCATGAATAGCAGCTAGCTCCGCCCCTACTTAGCTAAATGCTTTGCGTAAAATCAGCTATCGGTTTATACTATACAAAAGCTCAGGCTATGCTATTATGGACTGGGCGCCTTATGCCTTCGAGCCGCATCGTTATTGGCGGCGCAAATGGCAAAAACTTCTCCTATTCCCACTTTCTGCCTAAAAGCTTTCTTATAAAGCGGCCAAAGCCTTCTTGAGCGTTAAACTCAAGCTTTTCAAGGCGCGAAACTATGTGCCGCATGCAAATGGAAGGCTTACCCTTTGGGTCAGTCACAATAAAGGGCCTTTGCTTAACCACCGCGTTTGCGACAAGGGGATCATTGTAAATAAAGCCAAGGTAGTCCAGCTTTAGGTTAAGAAACTGCGCCGAAATTGAAATCATCCTGTCTGCAACGCGCTTTCCTTCAGCGGCAGAAGAGACGCGGTTTACAATCATCTTAAGGTTGATGTTGAGGTTGTCAATTTCAGTTGCAATGATTTTGATAATGCCGTAAGAGTCAGTAATTGAAGTGGGCTCGGGCGTTGTAACAACTACAACCTCGTCGGCCGCCGCCACAAAGCCTAATACGTTTTTAGAAACGCCCGCGCTTGTATCTATTATAATAATGTCAGCATCCGAGAGTGTGTAGATTTCTTCTACAAAGGCTTCTCGCTCTTCTTCTGTCATGTTTGCAATTTTAGAAAAGCCAGAAGCGCCTGCTACAAGATTAACGCCGTATTCAGTTTCCTGAATAATCTCTGACATTTTTTTTTGCCTGCGCACAACGTGATACAAGTTATACTGCGGGATAATGTTCATAATTACATTTACATTGGCAAGGCCCAAGTCAGCGTCTATTAAAATAACCTTTTTGCCCATTTGAGCATATGTAATTGCCATGTTTGTAGCGACATTTGTCTTTCCAACACCGCCCTTGCCGCTTGTAATTGTAAGAATGCGCGTCCTGCGCTGAGCTCTTGCAGGTGTGGATACTGTATCTTCCCCTTCTTGCGCCGCGCTTGGGTAAAAAACGTGATCCTTTTCATTCATCAATTCCCTAAGCTCTTCAGCCTGATCTGCCATAATTAGCTCCATTCAAAACGTTTTTCTGCTTCTGGAAATTCTTGCCTCAAAGTAAACATGTTTGCAGAAAAGCCTTCCAAGGCAAGAAGAAACTTCATAACTGATGCTGCCTCAAAATCCTTTGGCACTCGCTGCCCTGTAGTAACATAGGAAACAGGAAGATTGTGGCCTGCAAGCACGCTTATAATGTTCCCCACGCGCGAAGTTTCATCAAACTTAGTTATAATAAGACCGTCAAGTGAAAAAACCCCATATTGACGGATAATATCGTGCAAGTCGCTCGCCTTTGTGCAAGCGCTCACCGCAAGGAGCGTTTCGCAGCTATCTTGAAGCCCTGTAAAGAAGGCACTCATGCTTAAAATTTCAGCGCGATCCTTTGGGCTTCTGCCTGTCGTGTCAACAAGAATAATGTCCGCATCTTGGTGCAATGCTATTAGTCTATGCAAATCCTGAGGTGTTTCTGCAGCAGAAACCGTTACCCCCATAATTTCCCCGTACTTTTCCAGATGCTGTTTTGCTCCTATGCGGTAATTATCGATTGTTATAACGCGCACATTAAGGGGACGCGGCGCTTTTTTGTACGCGCGAATGTAGGCAGCTGCAAGCTTTGCCACAGTTGTGGTTTTGCCCGCGCCCGTGGGGCCCACAAGCACAATGATGTGGGGGCGCATTGCGGAATGCTCTGTAGATACTTTAATGTATGAGCCTATCCAAGACAAAACCAGGCGCTGCAAATACTCAAAGTCTGACAGGGCTTCTATTGTAAGCTCGCTGCGTACTCTTTCTCGTATTGCGGACATAAACGAGGGCGTAAAGTCGTTAAGCTCCAAAATATCCATTAGCTTTGAAATATTCCTGTGCTCCCCGCTTGAAGAATTGCCAATCTCTGCAGTCATGTCTATGCGCTGGCCAATTTTTCGCACTTCTTGAATTAGCTCATTCATTTCTAAGGATGAAGCCTGAGCGCTTTTTGCACTACTTTTGCTTTTAGGCTTTCCGATTGGCTCATCAAAAAGCGGCTCTACAGGATACTCATAAGATGGAAAATCGTAGCTTTCATCTTTTTTATCATCTTCTATAGCAGGAGTTATGGATGAAGAGGAAGCACCTTGCCTTTGTTCAAGCTTTCTTTTTTCGCTTTTTGGCTTGGAGCTTTTACTTGACGGCGCTTTAAATAGGTCTTGAGACTGTTCAGCTGATATTCGCTCCCTTATGTCCGGATTTTCCTTAAAAACGCTATAAAGGAGCTTGCGCTTGTTTTCTGCAAAATCGCTTTCCGAAGAAGGCGAACGGCTAGCCTGCCCTAGCGTGCTAGGAGCGCTAAGCTTAAACGCGGGAGAAGCTGCCTGATAAGAAGGCGCGTATTCGCTCTTTTTTGCCAAAACCTGCGGCGGGCTAGACTGCGGGGTAAAAAGATATGTTATTTCCACAACATTTTTTTTTACCATGCCCAAAAGGGCGCCACGCGTCAATCTGCGAATTTTTATAATCTTTACTCTTTCGTTAAAGTCAGGCCCTTCTATTTTATGAATACGAGATATTTTGGATATGCATTCCTCTTCTGTGGCAGCTTCTTCTGTGTACAAAAGCATAGATCGATCAATCCTCTAGCCTAATCTCTCCTACTGCTTCAACTTGAATTTCCGAAACAATTTCTGGAACTGAAAGGACTGCAAGGTCAGGAATTTCCCGCTCTGTAGATACCTTAATTAAAATGCGAGCTTCTTCTGGGCAAAGGACAACAGGCATATAACCTGCTTGCTGCACAACATTCGCAGTATTAGACAAAGCATTAATCCAGGCATGGTGAACTGCAGGCTCTAGCGCAGCAACAGGCCCGTTTACAGTGTCAAGGCGGCTTTCTACAATTGTCCGCACAAGAGAATTTTCCACAGTCATTACATGAAGCACCTTGTTTTCATCCGCGTACTGAAGGCAAATTTGCCTTCCAAGCGCCTGGCGGACTTTTTCAATTAAAATTGACGTGTCCTTAGTAACAGGACTAAAGTCCGCAAGCGTTTCAAGAATGACTACAATATTGCGGATGGACACCTGCTCGCGCAAAAGGCCCTGAAGCACTTTTTGAATTTCACCTATACTCATAAGCTTGATAACTTCATCGCAAACAGCAGGATAATCCTTCCTTATCCTTTCTATAGCAGCCTGCACATCCTGCCTACCGACAATTTCACCCGCGTGGCGCTTTATAATCTCTGTAATGTGAGTTGCTATAATAGAAGGAGGATCTACAACAGTGTAGCCAAGCTGCTCAGCCCTTGCTCGCATATCTTCAGAAATCCATACAGCAGGAAGAGAAAAGGTTGGGTCAACCGTCCTTTCTCCAGGCAATTCCTCAACCACTGTTCCAGGATTAATTCCCAGATACCAGCCCATGCGTATACTGCCACGCGCAACTTCAACACCGCGAAGCTTTACGCAATAGGAGCCGGGTTCAATACGCATATTGTCTACAATTCTTATGCTAGGCACTCGCACGCCAAGGTCAAAGCCAATTTCGCGCCTTATTCTTGTAATGCGCTCCAAGAGCTCCGCGCCCTTGTCCCTATCGACCAGAGGGATAAGGGCGTAGCCAAGCTCTATAGAAATAGGATCGGGCGGGTCAAGGGCTGAAGTATCAGGCGGTGCGATGCCAGCCGATCCCTTTTTTTCAGCGGAGCTAGCCTTATCAAGCTCAGCTTGGAAAGAAAGCCTTTCAGTCCTATAAAGCCTAAAGCCAATGTATGCAAGAAAGGCGGAAATCGGAATGAGCACATACCATGGAAAGCCCGGCAAGAACGCAATAATTAGCATTGTGCCAGCGCTTACAAAATAAACCCAAGCGTTGCGCGAAAACTGGCTTTGTATGTCGCTTCCAAAGGAGCCTTCGGAAACGGAGCGCGTTACAATAATGCCTGTAGCAACGGAAAGGAAAAGCGCTGGAAGCTGGGCTAGAAGGCCATCACCTATTGTAAGGGCAGCGTATGTCTGTATTGCCTGACCAAAGGGCTCACCGCGAAGAGCCATGCCCAAAATGAGCCCGCCTATAATGTCTATGACTGTAATGAATATTCCGATTTTTACGTTGCCTGAAATAAACTTGCTTGCACCGTCCATTGCTCCGTAAAAGTCAGATTCGCGCTGGATTTCTTGCTTTCTGCGCCTAGCCTCTTCTTCTGTAATCGCGCCAGAGTTGTACTCAGCTTCCACCGCCATTTGCTTTGTAGCCATTGCATCCAGCGTGAACCTTGCTGCAACCTCTGCGATTCTAGTTGAGCCCTTTGTAATTACAAAGGCTTGAACTGCAATTATAATGATAAAGATGATAAAGCCCGTAACAAGGCCATCGTTTCCTGTAGCGCCTATAACAAAGGTGCTGAATGCGCGCACCATTCTTCCGTTAAAGTTTAAGCCTTGAGTTAAAATGAGCCTTGTGGAAGAAACATTGATGCCAAGCCCAAAGACTGTGCTTACCAAAAGCAGGGTGGGGAAAATCGAAAAGTCCGTTGACTGCCTCGTAAAAAGGACAAGGAGAAGAATTAGCAGGTTTATTGCAAGATTAAGCGCCATCATGGTGTCAAGAAGCAAGGTGGGCAGCGGTATAATCAGCATTAACACAACTACAATCAAAAAGACCGGGACCATCATGTCCGCGGGTATAAGCGAGCCGTTTTTTCGCAAAGTAAGCGCGTCCGCCATCTTTTATGCCTCCTCCCTTAGCATAGAGCTTCTCTTTTTGGAATCCATTGCAAGAACCTTCGAAAAAATTACAGCCATAGCCTGAAAATACTCAGGCGGAATCATGTCTCCTATTTCAACCTGAGAATACAGAGCGCGAGCAAGTGGCTTGTTCTCCATTACCGGCACATCGTTTGCAATGGCAATTTCTTTAATCTTTAAAGCCATGTGATCCTGCCCCTTGGCAATGACCGTGGGCGCAGACATGGTAAGCCTGTCGTATTGAACAGCTACAGCGTAATGGGTTGGGTTTGTTATTACAACATCAGCCTTTGGCACGTTAAGCGCCATGTTGCGGCTTAAAATTTCACGCATCCGCTGCTTCATCCTCCCCTTGACAAGCGGGTCTCCTTCAAGCTCCTTATATTCTTCCTTTACTTCTTGTCTCGACATTTTCATTGACTCAATAAACTGCCGCTTTTGAAAAATAAAGTCCGCAACTGAAATAACCAAAAAAAACACTGCAGAAATTAAAAGAAGCTTGAGCGCAGAAGAAGCTATATACGCAACCGATTCATAAAAGCCGCTTTCAAGCATCATTGACATTCGCGGCAGACTTGAGCGTATTACAAAATAGCAGATCGTAACAAGAACAGCAATTTTTACAAGGGACTTTGCAAGGTTAAAAATGCCCTCCGCAGAAAAAAGTGCGCGCTTGAAAAAGCGGCCAAAATGGGGAAGGACCTTATTGAATTGGGGCTTCAGCAGCTTTGTGCTAAATACAAAACCGCGCATTTGAACCACGTTGGCTATCAGCGCAACTAGTATTGAGCAAAACATGATGGGAGCTGCAAGAAGCGCAAAGTAATGAATAAAGACCCTAAAAAGGAAGCCGCCTTCAATTTCGCCTCCAACAGCTCTAAGCAAAAAAAAGCGTATCATTTCCGCTATTGTCTTAAGCATAAAGGAAGCTAAAAAAGCAAGCACAAGGACAGCTGCAAGCAAAACAGCCGCCGCGCCCACTTCCATGCTCTTTGCTACGCGGCCTTCTTCGCGCGCCTTTCTAAGCTTGTGCTCTGACGGCTGCTCCGTCCTGCCTTCATCCTCTGCGGAAGCAAACCACTGCAAGTCTATGGCAGAGCTTTCAATCTTTTTCCAGCCGCATTCAAAAAAGCTACCGCCGCTTGAATTCAGACTCAAGTCTAGCGGTGGCAAAAGAAGCGCTTCTAAATCTGCCTTGTAAAATTTATACAAGCTAGCCTCCAATTTCCACCAAAAGCCTCTGAAACGTGTCAAAACCCTGACCAATAATTGACGCAAAAAGATTGATCATGCGCGGCAAAAGCAAAAGCAATAAGAAGAATGTAAGCAAGATGGTGGTAGGAAATCCTTCAGAAAGAAGATTCATCTGAGGCGCCGCCTTGGACAAAAGCCCCATTGTGATATGCACAAGAAAAAGCGTTCCAATTACGGGAAGGGCAATAATTGCAGCATTCATAAAAAGTGCGCCAAGTGAATGGATTAGATAAGGGGCTGCAACTTCCCCGCCATTTACAAGCGAAAAGCAATTAGCAGAGCTTATTGAGTTCATTACGCCTGTTACAAAGAGTTTTTGAAAGCCATCAGTTTGCAAAAAAACAAGGACGGCAATCAAATTGAAGTACTGACCCAAAAGTGGGTTTTCAACCTGCGAGAGAGCGTCATAAACCTCTGAGGCACCAAAGCCCATCTGATATGAAAAAAACTGACCCGCAGAGCTGAAAGCTGCAAATACAATGTTAATGAAAAGGCCGGTTAAAACTCCAAACAGGACTTCCCCAATTACAAGCAAAAGAAAAAAAAGGGAAAAGATATTTTCTATCCAGCCGCTTGCATATGCTATTGGGTGGACAATAAAGCCTGAAAGCCCTGCTAGGGCAAACTTTGCTGTGCGCGGCACGGAGCTTGTGGAAAGCAGAGGCGCTGTCATAATCATTGCAAGGATTCTAGCTGTAACAAGAATAAAAAACGGGAATCCTGAAAGCAATTCGGCAAACGGGTCGGGATTCATTTCGCGCCGCTAAGCTTTTATCCTATTTCGGAAATTATCATAAAAAGGCGGCGCGTGTATTCCGCGCACCTTCCAAATATCCAGCCACCAAGCAAGGCAATCATTATTAAAATTGTAAAAAGCTTAGGAACAAAGGTTAGAGTCTGCTCCTGAATGGAAGTTGCAGCCTGCAAGATGGAAATAATCAATCCTACAATTATGGTTACTGCTAGAATAGGGGCCACAACTACAAAAAGCTCAAAAATTCCTCCCCTTAAAAGATTAACAACATCACCAAGGCTCATAAGCTACTCCCCTGCGCTATCACCTAAAGGAAATGAAAAGCTGCTGCGTAAGAAGTGTCCAGCCGTCAACAAGTACAAATAGAATAAGCTTAAATGGCATTGAAATCTGCACGGGCGGCAGCATAATCATCCCCATCGACATAAGAATGCTTGCTACAAGCATGTCAATTATAATGAACGGCACATAAAGGT
>CAYYCW010000006.1:0-22579 GCA_964470435.1 uncultured Treponemataceae bacterium | reverse complement strand
GTTTTCGCTTTCTGTTACAACGAAGACCATCTTAGCGGGGATTTTCACGTCAATTGGATTTCCTTCCCAAATAAGGATTGCGTACTCATCCCCTTCGCGAAGGTAAAACTTTTTTTCTCCAACTATTTCATCTGGCACCATAATCTGATCAAAGGATTCAGTGTCCATAAAAACATAGTTTTCGCCATCGTGATACTGAAATTGACCCTTATGTTCGTCTACTATAGCGTCTTCCACCATGTCTGCAGTCTTTACGGTAAGCGAAAGCACAGATCCATCCCGCAAGCTTTTCATTTTAATCCTGGCAAGGGCTGCTCCCTTTCCTGGATTGTGGAATTCCCTCTCAACTACAAGGTAGGGCGTGCCCTTGTTCAAAAGTACAGTACCTTTTGCTATATCTCCGCCTCTTATCATGTTTTGCTCCTTTTTTGCTCTGGCTATTGTGCTAGATAATACACTATAGCGGCGGGCTTTGAAAAGTGTGCAGAGCAATAACTTTAAAGTAGGTGCTCTTATTTTGAATATCAAGGAGAATGCAATATACAAGAGCAATGATAACTATTGCGCAAGTAACATCAAAATACGCAATATTATGAAATATTATAGAGGAGATTAAAGTCCACCTGAAGGCAAGGTAGTTTTAGAGTGACTTTTTTATGCGAGTATTGGCGAATAAAAAAAATAAGATGCTGCTTGACTTTTTTTTTATTGCTTTGTATTCTATAGCAACAAATGGGGGCATAGCGAAGCTGGTTATCGCGCCGGCCTGTCAAGCCGGAGATCGCGGGTTCAAGTCCCGTTGCTCCCGAAAGAAGAGCCGTCGGGCAGTTTTTTCGCTGTGAAAAAAGGCGTGCCCAGCGGCTCGAAGGAATCAAGCTAAAAGGAGTACTTGTACCCAAGCGCCAGGAAGTGAAGCGAACTAAGAGGCATTCACAGCGAGACGCCCCGCAAGCGTTCCCTTTAAGCGGGCAGTAGCGCAGTGGTAGCGCGCCTGGTTCGGGACCAGGAAGCCGCGGGTTCAAATCCCGCCTGCCCGATAAATCAAGTAAAACCCATAAATGTGAGCTTGTCAATAGTTTCCTAAAAAATTAAAGTTTCTTTTGTTGCACCTGATTAAAAGATGTTTGTCAGCAAACATCCAGAGCCCAAGACAAAGTGCTTTTCTGCATTATTAAGAACTCCCCAAGATATTCGCGCGTCAGTGTTTGCGGCAAAGTCTTCAAAGAGGCCTACGTTGTGCTGTGCTAGGTAAAGCTCATCAAGCAAGAAGATGTTTATAAGCTCTTTAGAGTAACGCTAACGGCAAACTCGACAGTTCCGTAGTGGTCAAAGTCAATGCGCGTCTTTTCCAAAAAGCAGGAGCAGGATAGGGTAGTGCCACTAAGCACAATCACCATGTGAAGCATTCGTTTGAGTTAAATGTTATGCTAAGAAAGGCAAGCGTGAATGAATGCCTAGAGGGAGGCGTTGCCACAGTGTTTCCGTAATGCCCTAATACGGCACTTACCTCAGCGGGCTCATTCCAGATTATAACACCGACTGTTTCTAAAAATCCCGCGTTAAAGGGCGCTTTATCGTGGCTTTCCATAGTTCTCCCCCTGCAACAGCATCGCTATGTGCATAGCTGTCATCTAGCAAAGCGACTTTTTCGCCTCCGTGAACTTTGAGCCTTCCGCTATCACCTCGTCCGTGTAAAACCCGACATAGTCGTTTACAATCTGGCAAGTCATGCCAATCTGGATGCGCACATGCTGCTGTCGCGGCTCGTCATTCCCAACGTGTATCTAGTTGTATTTATATAGAATACCGGGCATTATTAGCAAAACTAAGCTCTAACGTGTTGGGATTTCCGACAAGTTTACCTTATGCGGACGTAGCCACTGCCGCAGAGGGTTAATCGCGCCAAAGATTACGATTTTTGCAATCAATAAGGAAAGATTTACGCGACCGTTTTCAAAGGAAGGAAGAAGAGCATTAACGTCATTTGAGACAAACTCTTTTAAGGCTAAAAAAAACATGCTTCATCAATCCTCCCAATACTTTAGTATCTATTTTCTATCATCTTTTTGTCGATGTTGCGCATATAGTCCGCGTCTTGCGTATAAAGCTCCCGCATGAATAAAATCTCTAGGAATGGCTTTTATTATATCACTTTTATAGTTAAAGTGAATGTTTTAATAAATATTCTAGATTTATTCTTAAGTCTCTTGAAAAGATGTTCACCTGGCTTGCATCTTTCAAAACCTTCTTAATAGGTGGTTGCATCAATTAACTTGCGCACCATGCCATACGCTAAGAGTTGTTAGCTAATAGCTGTTTAAGGCATTCAGCATGACATGAGGTAAAGCTGCAAGCAGTGGCAAAAAAATTCCTAAAATTTAGCTTTTTGCCGTTTGATATGCTGTGTGAAATTTTAAGGCGCATTGCTCATCAACCCATGAGGACTTTTGATGGTGTAGGCCATGACATCAATTATAATATTAGTTAGTATATAGGATTAGATATAAAAATCCCGCCTGCAAACCTAAATAGTTTTTAGCAATTTCCGTCTTTACAACCCGTTTACAATGTTTACAGGGCGTTCTCCGCTTATTACGCGGCGCACATTTCCCCATATGCATGTATGGGCACGGCGAAATGAAGGACCAGTGTTTCCTCCCAAATGGGGCATATAAACCACCTTATCCCGAATTTCTTCAGGCAAGTCCACTAAAGGATGATCAGCAGGAGTAGGCTCTGGGTAAAGAGTGTCAAAGGCAGCCCCTGCAAGATACCCTGAAAGCAAGGCATGTCGCACCGCCTCATTATCTATTAATTGCCCCCTGCTTGTGTTTACAATATAGGAGCCTTGCTTCATTCTTGCAAGAAACTCAGCATTCACCATGCCTTGTGTTTCTGATGTTACGGCACAGTGAAGCGATACAATATCGCAGCTTGCGGCAAGCTTATCTAGAGGAAGATACGTGATATTAAGTGCTTTTTCTTGTTCTTCAGGGCGGCGATGCGGCGTGTAATAGTAAAGCTTGTTGCCAAAAACGTTAAGCCTTTTAACAGTAGACAAGGCAATCGCGCCAAGTCCAATAATCCCTATGGAATAGTCTGCAAAGTCAGGTATGGCAGAGCGCATAATTTTTTCCTTATACGCCATCTGTTGTCCTGTTATTACAGCCTTGTAGCCTGGAACAGCAAGGCGGGTAAGCATGAGCATAAGCATTACAGCAAGCTCCGCCACAGAGTCCGCATTGCAGCCCCTGCAGTTGCACACATAAACTCCGTGTTTTTTTGAGGCTTCAAGGTCTATAGCTTCATAGCCCGCCCCATCTGAGTGTATTAGCTTAAGGCGCGGTAAGCTGTTAATCAGCTCGGCAGGCGCAGGATAAATAGCGTCAATCAGCACAGCTTCAGCGTTAGGACATAACGATATAATAGAAGAAACTGGCGCGTCAGGCTCAAAATAAAACAAATTTACACCAAGGCTTTTCACAAAGCCAGGCATATAACGCTCATAGCGGCCGCGATCTCCTAAAATAGCAATGTCCATTAAAGCGCCCTCCTTGAAACACTAATTACGGCTCCTACTTTAGGGGCTCAAAGCCCACACACGCGCAGGAAGCCCAGTTGCTCCGATAATTCTAGGATAAGCCACCATAATAATGGCTCCGGCAGCCACCACCTTGTCTAGATTGCAAAGAAGTTCCACTTGCAGTTTGCCTAGCTTAAGCACATAACGCTCGCAAGCAAGGTCTCCCGCGCTGGCAGCAATAGCAGACGCGTCAGTGTCAATAGTTTCGTGCCCATTGGCAGCCGCATTGCGCGTTTCATAAATATATTGCAATGCTTCAAGTGACCAGCCAGGAGTATTTTCGCCCCCATCCTTGTCAAAGTTCGCTAGAGCGTCCATATCAGGCCAGCGGCGGCTCCAGTCAGTGCGCAGCGCAACAAAGGCACCGTCAGGAATATCCCCATGCCTGCTTTCATAATCCTTTATGTCTTGGACAGTTACAGCATAATGCACGTCATTTTTAACCTTTTCGCTTATGTCTACAACGCAAAGCGGAAAGACAAGCTGTTCCACATTAAAAGACTCTGAACGAAGCCCTTCCTTTATAAAGTGGCCTGGAAAGTCAATATGTGTTCCAAACTGGCCAGGAAACTTAAACGTTTGAATAAGGCATTCAAGCATTTCGTTTCCCCAGTCATAAACTGTCTTTCCAAGCTCAACAGAGCCTTCAGGAATGCCAGACCAGCAAGGGCTATCATTATCAATAGGATGAGAAAGTTCTACCCACTTGTATTTTCGCGCACTTTTTAAAGCTTCCCAAAGCTCGTACACAGCCAGCTACCTCCTTACTTTTCCCTTGCAATATTCTAGCATACCGCTTACTATGATGTCTAGCAAGAGGAGGTAGCTATGGTGCTATTTGGAAAGCGCGTAACAGTTTATGATGTGTGGGGAGATAAGCCGCGTTGGAAAGTTGCAAAGCAAAGGTTAAAGGATGCGGGCATAAAGATTATGGAAAGCGGCTGCTATGAAACGGAGACACCTGTATGTGGCTGCGGCGCAAAGCTTGACCACAGGGACTTTGGCCCTAAAGGGCGCATTGACCGCATGACATACTACATTATGGTTAAGCCTGAAGATTCCCAAAAAGCACATAACCTTTTGTGGGATATCTTAGTAGATGCGCCGCCGCCAAAAAGGGAAGTAAAGTAGCAGCAAAGCCAGCCTTGCTTAAAGGGCATTAAACTACATGCATCTCAACAAGCCCCATATTGCTAAACTCAGACCTTACATGGTCGCCCTTATGTATTGTTGTAGCCGCTGTTATTGCTCCGCTTAATACAATGTCCCCTGCATGGATGTATCTATTTTCCTTTGCAAGAAGATTAGCATAAGCTGCTACAGCAAGGGCAGGGTTGCCCAGCACATCTCCGCCCTTGCCCTTAACGCATTCTGCATCGTTAATGTAAAGCGTAACCGCTGTTTCAACAAGGTTAAAGTCTTTTGGTCCTAGCTTGTCTGCGCCAAGCTTAAACTTTTTTGACGAGCAGTTGTCTATTATAACCTCTGCAAGCTTAAACTTAAAGTTAAGATAGCGGCTATCAATAATTTCAAGGGCGGGTGAAATGTATTCAGTTGCTTCAAGAACATCATTAGCTGTAACGCCAGGTCCTTTAAGGTCTTTTTTTAGAACAAAGGCAAGCTCCGATTCAACCTTAGGATGAATGCATTCGTCAATAACAAGGTCATCGCTAGTATTAATTAGCATATAGTCGAAAAGAAGGCCGTAAATAGCTTCTGAAACTCCCATCTGCTTCATTTTTGCAATGCTTGTCATGCCCATCTTGCCGCCAATAAGCTTATGCCCGTCTTCAAGCATCATGCGCTCGCGAATGCGCTGCATTTCATAGGCTTCGTCAAGCGTAATGTCAGGGTAAGACTCGCTTATTTGGCGAATTTCCCTATTTTCCTTTTCCGCCATGTATGTGCTTTTTGCAAGCTCTTCCATTAAAGCGCTGTCCATTTCTTTTTAAGCCTCCGCCTTAAAATCTTCATCTTGAAACACTTCTTCAACTTCTCCAATATACATTGTGTGATAATCCTTTTCAGGATACCAGCGCTCTTTTACATAATCAGGCATGCGCTCGCTGTCAAGGGGCTGGGAAAAAAGCTTTTTGCACACAAGGACAAGCTCAGCTTCTGCAAAGTAGGGAGCGCCATACCGCGCGGTCTGGACTGTAAAGCCGCAAGCTTTAACCTTGTCAATGTCGCGACCGCTTTTGCTTCCGCACAGGGCAAGGGCTTTTTTATACTTGTCAGTAAAAAAGCTAAGTGTAAAGTAGTCTTCCCTATCAACAAACTCCTTAGTGTACCTGTGCGGGCGAATGTAGCATGTGGCGGCGTTTACCCCCCAAATCACGCCTATTCCTCCCCAAGACGCTGTCATAGTGTTACAGCGCTCTGCAGTGCCAGCCGTAATTAGTAGCCACTTATTGCCAATCAGATTGAACACATTGCGCTCAATAAGCCTTGGATCAATTTTTTTTAGCATAAACACCTCTTTTTTTTTCAAAGGACATCATTTTATTTGCGGATATTATAGGCGCGGGCGTATTGTTCCGGCCAAGTGCATTGTACATTAAGATCCCTTGCCGCGTTCAAAACCCATTGCGGGTCGCGCAAAAGAGCGCGACCAAGAGCTACTAAATCCGCTCGCCCGCTTGCAAGGATATCTTCTATATGGTGCGCATCTGTTAAAAGCCCCACAGCAATTACAGGAAGTCCTGTGTGCTCCTTGATGTAGTGCGCGGCGTTTACTTGAAATCCCGGATAAATTGAAGTAGGTGGCTGCGGCACAACAGCCGCAGTGCTAACATGAACCATGTCAACAAACGGCTTAACCATGTTGAGTATCTCTGCCATCTCTTCAGGATGCATTCCTTCAGGGACATAGTCTTCAGCTGAAACCCTAAGCAAGATGGGCTTTTCAGCTGGCCAGGCCTCTCGCACCGCCTCAAGCACCTCTTTAAGAAAGCGCGCGCGGTTTTCGCTATTGCCGCCGTATTCATCTTTACGTGTATTAGATAGGGGAGAGAGAAACTCGCTTATAAGATAACCGTGCGCCCCGTGAAGCTCTATAGCGTCAAAGCCCGCTGAATTGGCGCGAGCTGCAGCATCTCGGAACGCTTGCGCGACGCGCTTAATGTCTTCGGCAGTCATTTCGCGCGGCGTCCTTGACTTTTCATCAAAGGGTATAGCACTTGGAGCTAACACTTCGTTTGCATCAGCCTCGCACTTGCGGCCCGCGTGGTTAAGCTGTACCGCCATCGCTGCCCCGTGCTTTTTGCAGGCGGAAACAATTGGCGCAAGCGCAGCCGCTTGCTCATCATTCCACAAGCCTAGGCAGTGGTTTGTAATCCGCCCTTCAGGGGCAACCCCAGTAGCTTCCATAATAATAAGGCTAGCGCCGCCCACAGCGCGCGAAGTATAATGCGTAAAGTGGAAATCCGTAGGCATTCCGTCCGTGTTTGCGCTATACATGCACATCGGCGGCATTACAATATGGTTTCTAAGCTCTAAGTTTTTTAGCTTGTAAGGCTCAAAAAGTTTCATAGCGTCTCCTTAATTTTTTAACTGCAAGATGATAACACATTTTTCCTAAAAAATGAAAACCTTTAGCCTAAATCGCGCATCAATTTCCTTGACAGGGAAAGACTCCTATATTGGGAAAAAACCAAAAAACAAAAGCTTAAAGCTACTTGCATGCTGTCAAAATAAAATTATTTTTCTGCATATATATCGTGCTACGCTTGTGTCGCTGTTTTCCTTATGCTCTACAACAAAGCTGGCATCCTTACCGCGTACTCGTCGAGGACATCTCCGATATCGTCGCTTGAGTCATGGTCAGGCAAATGCACTCCTAGTTATTGAGGGTTTGCGCTTGTATCCAGTTGAGGCAACGGTAAAGGTATTTTTCTACATTATAAACAAGAATTATGATGCTAACCTGAGGCGAGCCTTGTTTTTGCAGCAAGTAGCGGTTGAAAGGTAATGCATAAATCGCTGCAATACCTAGAGCGTTGCCGCAAAAAGCTCTTCATAGGTGCCTTGGGTTATAATTTCGCCTGCTGAAATCTTGTATATCATAGAACATTTTTTTAGCGTTGTAGTTCTATGCGCGATTATAAGGATAGTCTTTTGACCAGCAAGACTTTCAATAGCGCGCATAACTGAAGTTTCTGTTTCAGTGTCAAGCGAGCTTGTAGCTTCATCAAGGACAAGGACATCTGGGTTTCTGTAGAGTGCGCGGGCAATGCCAATGCGCTGCTGCTGCCCGCCGGAAAGGCGCACGCCACGCTCGCCAATCTTTGTGTTGTAGCCGTCACGAAGTTCATTTTGAATAAAGCTGTCAATTTGCGCCATTTTTGCCGCAAGGTGCACTGCGTCCATGTCTATTTGCTCTAGTGGAATGCCAAAGGCTATGTTTTCCGCAAGACTCGTGTTAGAAAGATAAACGCTTTGCGGAACGTAGCCTATGTTTTTTTGCCAGGCGTTGCGGTTTGCATCGGTAATCTCAGTGCCGTCAACAAGGATGCGCCCGCTTTGCGGAATAAGCAGCGCGAGTATCACATCAATAGCTGTAGTTTTGCCCGAACCTGTTTCCCCGCAAAAACCTATGACTGTGTTTTTCTTTATTTCAAGATTGATATTTTTTAATACAGACAACTCCCTTTCAGGATATGTAAAGGATACGTTTTCAAGCCTTATGCTTTCTCTAAAATGAAGGGGCGCGATGTCAGGGTCGGGAAGTGGTTGCGCTGTTTTTGTAAGAGCGAACTCTTCTATAATCTTTTCTGTACCAGGCGTGGAATATTTTAGCTTTGTAAGCTGCCTAAACAAGTTTTGCACAGATGGCAAGAGCCTGTAGCCGGCGTAGGCGTAAAGAGCGATGGAAGAAATTACTATTGAAAAGTTGCCTTCTGAGCGAAGCGTCAAATAAAGAATAAAGATGATAATTGCGGAAAAGCCTGCAGTCTCAAGGACGTACTTAGGCAACGTTCCTATAACTTCTTCTAGTGCGCTGTTGCGGCTTAACCTTTTTGAGGCGGGCTTATACGTATTAAGGAAAATGCGCTCTGTTCCTGTAATTTTTGCAGCCTTTATTCCCCAAAACACCTCGTTTGTGCTTCTTGAAAGTTGCGTTGACAAGTCAAATCTTTCGGCACCTAGCTTGGTTAGCTTTTTTCTTGTAGAAAAGAGAATGCTCATGTAGATAATGATGATTAGCGCGGCAATCGCTATTGTGCTTGCAACGTCAATGGAAAGCAAAAAGGCGACAAGCAAAAAGATTTGGATGCTGCACATGGCAAGATCTACAATAGGCACAATTGTACCACCTATTACATTAGAAACTTCCCCTGTAATATTTTTTGAAAATTCAAAGCTATTGCGTCCTAAAAAGAATACATAGCGCTGTCCCAAGTACGCTTCAAAAAGCCTTGTGGAAAGCGTGTGGCGGCATTTTTGCACAAAGCGCGTTCGCGTGTAATGCAAAAATGCGGAAAAAGCATTGCGCAATAGGACAAAGGCGAGCATTAAAATGCCCAGCGCTGCAAGGAAGGAGCGTATGCTTTCAAAGCTAAAAAGTTCATAGACAAAGGCTAAAATTGGCGTTGAAAAGATTACGTCTGGATTTGCTGCAACGGCAATAAATGGCATTATGGAGCCCACGCCTACAATTTCTATAACGCCCATTATAACAGCTGCTGCAATCACTAGCAAAAAGCCGCGCCTTTCTTTAGGCGAAAGAAGTCTTATTACCTTTAGGCTGTGCTTGAATGGCAGTAGTTTTTTTACATTAGATTTAACTTTGCTTTTTATCCGCGGTTTCATACTCCAACCCCTGTGTAAGAAAAGCCTTTTGCCTCAATTTCCGCGCGAGAGTACACGTTTCGAAGATCTATAAAGGCTCTGTTTTTCATAAGATTTTTCAGCCTTTCAAAGTCGAGGCTCCTGTACTGGTTCCACTCCGTCATTATAACGAGGGCATCTGCGCCTTCCGCAGCCTCGTACTCGCAAGAAAAAAGCGTTACAGCGTCTCCAGCGTCTGCAAGCCGCCAAGTAGCTTCCTTTAAGGCTGCAGGGTCGCAAGCGCGTATCCTTGCCCCCGCCTTCGCAAGCTCAAGGATTATTGGTATAGCGGCAGATTCTCGCATGTCATCGGTGTTGGGTTTAAAGGATAAGCCTAATACAGCTATCGTCTTTCCGTCAAGGCGGGCATTCTCGTGACAGCTTACAGCCTTCTTTATCTTTTCCACCATGCGCAGCTTTTGCCCATCATTTGCGGCAATGGCTGCTTCCACAATGGAAAGTGCAGCGCCTGCCTCGCGCCCTGTTGCCGCAATGGCTCTCGTGTCCTTTGGAAAGCAGCTGCCGCCGTAGCCTGGCCCCGGATGCAAGAACTTGGCGCCTATTCGCGTGTCGCGACCCATAGCCTTGGCAACGTCTTGCACATTCGCGCCTGTCTTTTCGCAGAGGGCTGCAATCTCATTTATAAAGGCAATCTTTACCGCCAAAAATGAGTTTGCGGCGTACTTAATCATCTCTGCTGTTTCTAAATTTGTTTCTATAAAGGGTGTTTCGTTTAAGTAGAGTGCGCGGTAAACTTCCTTCATTATAGAAAGTGCGCGCTCGCTTTCAGAGCCAATTAGAACGCGGTCAGGATGCGTAAAGTCTTGCACAGCGCAGCCTTCCCGCAAAAACTCAGGGTTAGAGACAATGTCAAAAGGAACGTCGCCCTTGCCGCAGCGTTTTAGCTCGCAGCCTATCCACGCGGCAACCTTTCGCGCTGTGCCCACGGGAACAGTACTCTTATTGACAATGACTCGGTAGTCGTCCATGGCGGCTGCAATTTCCTTAGCGGCGGCTTTAACGTATTCTAGGTCAGCGCTGCCGTCTTCTGAAGGCGGCGTTCCAACAGCGATAAAGATAACGGTGCTTTCCCTTACCGCATACGCTAAATCGGTAGTAAACTTGAGTCTGCCAGCCTTTGCATTACGATCAACTACAGCATCAAGACCAGGCTCAAATATAGGGATGCCTCCCTTGTTTAGGCTTTTGATCTTTTCTGCATTATTGTCAGCACAAATTACAGAGTTGCCAAAATCTGCAAGGCAGGCTCCTGAGACAAGGCCAACATAGCCTGTCCCGATTACAGCAATACTCGCCATTTAATTATTTGCCTCTTTTCTTCTATATATAATAATGCAAAAACCATTCGCAAAATGCTTTAATGCCTGCATCAAGCGGGGTGGAAGGCTTAAAGCCAAAGTCGCGCTCTAACGCCGATGTATCCGCAGCTGTAGCGTAAACATCACCCGGCTGCATTGGCAAGTTACGCTTAATAGCCTTTTTGCCCAAATTCTCCTCCAAAAGGGAGATTAGCCTGCCAAGAGGTTCAGGCGATGAGTTTCCTATATTGTATATCCTAAAGGGGGCAATTGACGCGTCAGGAGTAGGTGCTTGCGTATTAAAGTTTTCGGAAGGAGTCGGCGGCCGCTCCGCAATCAATAGAAGAGCATTCACAGCGTCATCAACATAGGTAAAGTCGCGCATTAAGTCTCCGCTGTTGTAAACGTCAATCGGCTCATTATTCATTATAGCCTTAGCAAACTTAAAGTAAGCCATGTCAGGCCGGCCAAAGGGCCCGTAAACGGTAAAAAAGCGCATTGCAATCATGGGCAAGCCAAAAAGCGAGCTATAGGAGTGCGCCATAAGCTCGCCTGCGCGCTTTGTAGCCCCGTAAAGGCTTACAGGATGATCCGCGCTGTCATTCTCGCTAAATGGCGTCTTTCGGTTTATGCCGTAAACTGAGGAACTAGAAGCGTATGCAAGGTGCTCTGTATTGTGCGCGCGGCAGGCCTCAAGTATATTGAGGAAGCCCGAAATATTCGCTGAAACATAGCTTTCAGGATTTTCGAGGGAGTAGCGCACACCTGCTTGCGCCGCGAGGTGTATTACACGGTCTATTCTTTCAACGGCAAAAACGCGCTCGATAAGTGCCTTATCCTCTATTTGGCCATGAAAGAACGAAAAGTTCCCGCCACCATATGCTGCCTCATTAAGCAGTTTTAGCCTCTCATTCTTTAATTCAGGAGAGTAGTAACTATTTAGCGAGTCAATGCCTAGCACTCGCTCGCCGCGCCTTATTAGCTCTCTTGCCGCGTGAAAGCCTATAAAGCCCGCGCAACCCGTTATCAGGTATGTCAAAGCTTAGCCTCCGCGGCGCGCCATTTTGCGCTCAAGATGCATAAGCGTTTTTGCAAGGAAAAGGTCTTTTCTGTACGTTATTTTAATGTTAGATTGAGCCCCTTCGCAGAAGGCGATCTTCACGCCAGGCAAAAAGCGCCTTATCACAGTGCAGTCATCCGTGCCAAAGCGCCTATTGTTAGATTGGTTACTGCCTAGCGGCAGGGCAGGCTCTTCCTCATCCTCTTTGGCAAGCGCGAGCGCGTAAGCTTTCTCTATAACGATTCGGCGAAATCCTTGAGGTGTTTGCACAATCATCAGCCTTTCGCGGTCAGGGCAGTCGGTAACCATGCCGTTATCATCCTTTACAAATACTGTGTCCGTAGCACGGATAGCAGCCGTAACAGCTTCAAAGTCTTTTAGCTTCTCTATGCAATCAGAAAGGATGCTCTCACTAAGGAGAGGGCGGGCAGCATCATGAAAGATAATATTTTCATCGCTCATTGTCTCCTTATCCACAGGAGCAAGGGCAGAAAGCGCTGCAAGGCTTGACTCCGCCCGCGTCTTTCCGCCCTGAATAATCCCTTGCAGCTTGGAAAGCTTGTGCTTTCTTGCCGCCCTTTCTACAATATGAAAGTATTCCGAATCCGCTACTATGTAAAGACTATCTATACTTGAGTGGTGCTCAAAGGCAAGCGCCGAGTAAATAAAGAGTGGCTTTCCCAAAAGAAGGGCAAACTGCTTAGGCGTGTTGCCGCCAAATCGCATCCCCTTGCCAGCTGCAAGTAAAACGGCAGTGTTTTTCATTAATCGCATGAGATATTAGCACAAAAAGCGTCCCTTAGTTAAGGGGATTTGGAGCTTGGAGTTTAGAGCTAAAAGCTTTTTTCGATTGCCTTTTTATTGCTTTTGTGTTACCTTTATATCCAAAAAGTCGATTTTCTTATGGCATTTGACTTTTAAGGTATTGGTAAATCAATTGTATTACAGAATATATAATAGAATAAAGATAAAAAAATGGCTGCCTACAGCGTTTTTTGCCTTGCTTTTATTCGTTGTGGCTAGCTTTTACGCTTTTTCCCTTAATCGCCCTGTGTCTTCATCTGCTGTTAGTGAAGAGGGCGAAATCCTTTTTTCAGTTAATCCTGGAATGAGCGTGAAAGCTATAGCATCATCCCTTGAAAGGGCTTCCCTTGTAAAGTCTAGCACATTTGCAGCCATTTATTCCAGGCTTAAAGGCATGACCCTCAAGGCAGGTACCTATCTTCTTTCGCCTTCAATGACTACTGCAGAAATACTGCAAACCTTGCAAAGGGGAGAGGTTGCTCTTCTTAAAGTTACAGTGCCTGAAGGCCTTACAATTTCAAAAATCGCTGCCCTTTTTGAAAGCTCAGGCGTTGATGCTGAGGACTTTTTAGCGGCTGCGCGCGATAAACGCCTGCTTGCAGAGTTTGGAATACCTGGCAACTCTGCTGAAGGCTATCTTTTCCCTGAAACCTACTTTATAAGCTATGACGAGCAGGCGGAAAACATTGTAAGGCGCATGATTTCCACCTTTTTTGAAAAAGCTTTTAGCCTAAAGAATGCGCCGCTAAATGCCGATAGCTTGCACAAAAAGGTTATCCTTGCAAGCATTGTAGAGCGCGAGTACAGGGCGGCTAAGGAAGCGCCCCTTATTGCGGGCGTTTTTGAAAACAGGCTCAATATTAACATGCGTCTTCAGTCTTGCGCTACGATTGAGTATATCATTACAGAAATTGAGGGGCGCGATCACCCTGAAAGGCTTATGTTGTCTGATCTTGAAATTGAAAGCGAGTATAACACATATCTTAATGCAGGACTTCCGCCTACCCCTATTTCAAACCCAGGCCTTACAGCCATTGAAGCTGCCTTTTCACCTGAAGCTTCTTCATATTATTACTTTAGAGTTAATGATATAAACGCGGGGACCCACACATTTACGGCATCCCTTGATGATCACATCAAGGCGGGCAGGGAGTTTTACTTAAAGGCACAAGCAGGCAAGTAAATGCGCATTTCGGACAGGACAGTGGAAGAGGTGAGCTCGCGGGTAAGCCTTGTAGAAATTGCTTCTGAATATACGCGCCTTGTCAAGCGGGGAGCTACGTGGTGGGGGTGCTGCCCCTTCCATAACGAAAAAACGCCTTCTTTTAGTATAAGCCCTGATAAAAATCTTTACCACTGCTTTGGCTGCGGAGCTGGCGGCACCGCGATTTCTTTTGTAATGGAAATGGATAAGCTTTCATTTGCCGAAGCGGTTGAAATGCTGGCAAAAAAAAACGGCATTGAAGTTGTCTATGAAGGAGGTGGACAAGGCGGCGCTAGGCAGGGCAGGGACAACACTAGAGAGCTTTTAATGGATCTTTACGGAAGGGTAGCAGGCACCTTCCACTATATGCTTACAGAAACAGAGGAAGGCTCCTTTGCCCTTAACTACTTGCGTGAAAGGAAGATATCGGATGCCACAATAAAGGCGTTTAAGCTTGGCTATTCCCCTAAAGATAGAAACTTTCTGTATGATTTTTTAGCAAAAAAAGGCTATTCCGATGAGTTTCTTGCACAGTCTGGGCTTTTTTCAAAGAGAAGCCCTAAGTATTCCATCTTTGCAGGAAGGCTTATCTTTCCTATTGCAGAAAGGAGAGGAAACACTGTAGCCTTTGGAGCTAGGCTTCTTTTTGGGGAGGGGCCTAAGTACATAAATTCTAGCGATCTTCCTCAGTATAAAAAGGGGGAAAGCCTTTTTGGCTTTAATCTGGCGCTGCCTGCAATCAGGGAAAAAAAAGCTACAATTATTTGCGAAGGCTATATGGACGTTTTAAGCTTTTACCAGGCTGGCATTACTAATGTTGTGGCGCCACTTGGCACAGCCTTTACTGCAGAGCAAGCTCGCCTTATTCATTCATTTGTAGAAACCGCATTTTTAAGCTTTGACAGTGACTCCGCTGGAAAAAAGGCGGCTTATGCCGCTATTCTTGCTTGCAGAAAAAACTCCATTGAAGCGCGTGTCATTGACATTGCCAAAAGCGGCTTTATTGACTGCAAGGATCCTGCTGATGTTTTGAAAAATTATGGAGAGGAAGCCTTGCAAAGCCTTGAAAAAAAGAGTATACTAGATATTGATTATCTTATTTTGAATGCTGAAGCTAATTTTAATTTAGGAACGCCAGAGGGAAAGGCTAAGGCGTGTGCAGAAATTTTTCCGTATTTTGACGCGCTCGATTCTGATGTTCGACTTGAGTCTGCCATTGAGCGGGTTGCAGTAGCTTTTGGAGTAAGTGAGCGCGCCCTTTTTTCTGATTTTAAGAAAAGAAAAGGGTTTAGCTTGCCAGAAGTACCTACGGAGAATAAGGTGTCTTCAATGGGTATTGTTATAAATGCCCAAGTGAGGGCTATGCTCGCCCTTGTGTGCAACTTGGATCTTTTCCCCAAGGTGAGAAATGAAATTAACGTTGATGACCTTGATGATCCCGCGGCAAAGGATATTTTTATCCTTTTAGAAGAGGCGTTTAGGCGAGGTTCTTTAAGCTTTGACTTGCTTCTTGCGCACTGCGCGGACAATGCCTTGTGTGTCTTAATGACAAATGCGTATGCTTCAGATGAGTTTTTGGTAAATGCTGAAAGAATTGTTGAAGATAGCGTAAGGCTTATCAAGAAGAATGCCTTGGAAAAAAGAAAGGTTGCAGTGATTTCAAAAATGAAGCTAAGCTCTCTTTCAATGGAGCTTAGCGATAGTTCAGGGATTGCAGATGCAATGTATCAAGTTCATGAAATTAATGAAAAATTAAAAGAATTATGAGGATGCTGAAAGCGTATGACAGATTTGCTACCTATTGATTCTGCTGTTGAAAAACTTGTTAATTACGCAAAAGAAAAAAAGACAATAACTCAGGACGAGCTAAGTGAGTTTTTGTCTGAATCTGTTTTACAAAGCGAAAGCAAGATGGGTCGTGTTTTTGCTTTTCTTGAACAAAATGGCATTCAAATTGTTGAAGAGGAGTTTGCTGACAAACGGCAAGATGAAGACCCTTCAAGAAAGCTTATAAGTAATAATGACAAGGATTCGTCAATGGATGATCCTGTCAGGCTTTATTTGCGCGAAATAGGGCGTGAAAATCTCCTTACCGCTGAACAGGAAGTTGAACTTTCAATGCAGATGGAAGAGGGAGAGAGTATTATTAAAGGCATTGTAAAAAACTCAGGAATGCTTATAGCCGAGTTTTATGCAATTGCGCAACGGGCTTTTACGAAGACCGATCCTCGCGAAGCCAATAAGCCTAAAAAAGAGCTTACAGAAGAAATGGCTGAAAAGAGAAGGCTTAAACACACTTACGGAGACTTGCTTAAGCCTATCTATGCGGACATCAAGCAATATATGGCTCTTAAAAAGCGCTTGTTTGAAAGAGACCACAGCATAGAAATTCTTAAAAGCACCGATCTTGCAGAACTTAAAGGTAAAATCATCTCAGTCTTACAAAGTATCGACATTCATACCGAAGAAATTGAACACTTTTCTGAAAAGTTTATAGAAGCTAGAAAAAAAATACATGAATACCGCCACCATCAAGAAAAGAAGGAAAGAGAGCTTAAAATTTCAAATTACAGTGAGCTTAGGGCTCTTGGAAAAAAGCTCGCAATCCCCAGTGAGTGCGCTCGCCTTGAACAGGATCTAGGAATAAGTGCAATCGATATAAAAGGCATTTTTAAGGACATTCAAGATTTTGAACGGGATATTTGGAAACTTGAATGTGATTTTGAATGTTCGGCCAATGAAATTATTTCTATGGCGAAGGAAATACACCGTGGCAGGATTTTGATGAAAAGCGCCAAGGATAGGCTTATAAGCGCTAATCTTCGCCTTGTGGTTTCGATTGCAAAAAAGTATACAAACCGTGGATTGCAGTTCTTTGACCTTGTGCAAGAGGGCAATATAGGCTTAATTAAGGCTGTAGAAAAGTTTGAATACAGGAAGGGCTATAAGTTTTCCACTTACGCCACGTGGTGGATTAGGCAAGCAATTACGCGCTCTATTTCTGACCAGGCTAGGACAATTCGCGTTCCTGTTCACATGATTGAACAAATCAACAAGGTTGTGCGAGAGTCAAGACAACTTATGCAGCGCTTTGGCAGGGAGCCTACAGATGAGGAAATCTCAGTGCAGCTTGGATGGCCTGTTGCTAGGGTTAAGCAAGTAAAAAACGTAGCGCGCGAGCCTATATCTCTTGAAACTCCGATTGGCGAAGAAGAAGATTCCCTTTTAGGAGATTTTCTTGAAGACGATAAGGTTGAAAACCCTGCAAGCCAGACATCTTTTAAGCTTTTGCAGGAGCAACTTGGTGGTGTTCTTGCTACGCTTCCTTCTAGGGAGCAGGAGGTTTTGCGCATGCGCTTTGGCCTTGAAGACGGCTATTCGCTTACCTTGGAGGAAGTAGGGCTTTACTTTGATGTAACAAGGGAAAGAATAAGGCAGATTGAAGCTAAGGCTTTGCGCCGTATGCGTCATCCTCGTCGCAGCAGAAAGCTTAAAGATTATCTTGATACTTGATGGTGTTTGATTTATAGGGAGTATACCTAATGCTAACGACAGAAATTTTAGAAAAGTTAAAAGAACTTCAGGATATTCTTGTAAAAAAGAACGTTGTTGAGGCGAACATAAAAGAATCTCCTAGCGTTTTAGCTTCTCAAGAAGAGCTTTTAGCTAAAATGAAGCGCGAATATATAGAAAATGATGCTAAATACAGACAATGCAGAGAAGAGATTGCACATCTTGAAGCTGAACTTTTTGAAGCTGAGAGCGCGCGCGAAAAGGCTGAAAAGGCAATGGACAGTGTAAGCACTCAGAGGGAATATGAGGCTCTAGATAATGAAATAAGAAGTGCAGCAGAAAAAGAGCAGGCATTACGCAAGGAAATTCAAAAACTCACATGCAATTATCAATATATAGATGAAGAGTTAAAAAGGACTGAAGAGGATATAGACTTTCAGGAAAAAGAGCTTAAACAACGCAAGGAGCAAATGCTAGAAGAAGTTGCAGGCTATGAGGCGGAACTTGAGGATCTTAAAAAACTTGAGGAAGAAGTGTCTCCTGGAATTGACTCTAAAACAAAATTTAATCTTGAACGCATTATTAAAAGTAAGGCTGGCGTAGGGGTTGTTGCTGTCAGTGGAAATGTATGCAATGGTTGTCATATGGTCCTCTCTGCACAGTTTGCAAATGATGTCCGTGCAGAAGAGGATATCAAGTATTGCCCGTATTGTAGTCGCATTCTCTATTATGCTGATGATGAAGACTCGCAAACTATGTTTTTTGACAACGATGCCTCTGGGAGTCTTGCTGATTTGGATGATTTTTCCGATGATTATGATGATATTGAAGATGATGCAGAAGATGAGTTTGGCAGAGAAAAAATGATAGATTTTGATGATTAATTTTTTTAATACTTGAAATAATGACAGAGGGTGGTTGAGACCGCGCTGGCAGATTGCTGGTGAGGAAAGTCCGGGCTCCGCCGGAAATGACGCCGGTTAACGACCGGGCGTTGCAGGCGAAAGCTTGTAGCGACAGATAGCGCCACAGAAAATACACTGCCAGCACGTTTTGTGCTGGTGAGGGTGAAAAGGTGAGGTAAGAGCTCACCGCGTTTACGGTAACGGGACGGCATGGCAAGCCTCGTCAGGAGCAAGACCGAGCAGTAAATGGTTTCCGGTCATTTTTACGGGTTGGTCGCAAAAAGCGCAATGTGGCAACGCTTGCGTTAAAGATAGATGGTCTCTCCGCGTTGCAATGCGGACAGAACCCGGCTTATAACCCTCTGTCTTTTTTTAGCATACAGGTTAGGGGTTTGTTGTGAGTTCCAGTAGAAAATATATTTCATCTTTTCATAACCATTTTTTTACAAAGAATATTTTTATTCTGATTGCTGCTGCTTTACTTTTAGCTATTTTAGCAATAGTTATTTTGTTTTTTTATAATCGTAATTTTTTTCTTCCATCATTTGCATCGGTTTACAGGGACTGGGAGATGGGCAATTATCTTTTATCGCATGAAAAAACAGAAAGAATTCTTTCAAGGCATCCGCTTGATGGAGAAGCTCTAGCGCTTCATGGCTTTTCTGCATACTATCTTTTTACAGGGCAGAATGATATCTTTGAAGAGCAGAATTACTTAGATGAATCTATTAATTCTCTTCGCAAAGCGTGGTTTAGAGTAGCTGAAAGTGAAAAAATGGATATTGCTTATATACTTGGGAAAGCCTATTATCAAAAAGGCTTTTACTATGCTGATCTTTCTTTAAAATACTTATTTTACGCTGTTGAACAGGGTGCTGATTATAAAGATATCCCTGAATTTTGTGGTCTTTCATTTTCTCTTATTGAAGACTATGAACAAGCTGCGGAATACTTTACAAAAGCACTTTCAAATAAGCCTTCTGATCTTCTTCTTTTTATGCTTGCTGAAACTTACGCCAAAATACCAGATCACACAAAGGCAAGGCAGTTTTTTGCTGAAACAATAAGGGTAACTAATGACGATCTTCTTGCAATTAGATGTCATAGAGCCATTGGAGAAATTTTTATTTCAGAAGGACAGTATGACATGGCTGAGAATGAATTTCAGGCAATTATTGAAAAAGATCCAAATTCTGCAGATGGTCATTTTGGTATTGGCTTAATAGCAGAAGCTCAAGGCGATGTTGTTAAAGCAAGGGCATCATGGAGACGTGCGCTTAGAAGTAATCCGTCTCATTCTGGAGCATACGAAAAACTTAATGCTTGAAATTGTATTTTTTATATAGAGTGATTGCATTATAAGAAGCATACATCTGGGAGGGTAATTTTATGGGCTTGTTTCAAAGTCTTTCTTCTGACATAGGAGTTGATCTTGGCACCTGCAATACGCTGATTTATGTGCGGGGAAAGGGAATTGTAGTTAATGAGCCTTCTGTAGTGGCGGTGGAAAAGGGAACTAAACGGGTTCTTGCAGTTGGCGCTGATGCTAAAAGAATGCTTTGGAGAACACCCGGCAACATCATAGCAATACGACCCCTTAAAGATGGCGTCATTGCAGATATGGATACAACAGAAAAAATGATCCGCTATTTTGTGCTTAAAATTATGCCTAAGCACGGGCTTATTAAGCCTCGCATGGTTATTGGAATACCTAGCTGCATTACAGATGTTGAAAATCGTGCTGTAAAGGAAAGTGCCTATAAGGCTGGGGCTAGAGAAGTGCTTGTGATAGAAGAATCTCTTGCTGCTGCAATAGGGGCTAAAATTCCAATACATGAGCCAGCAGGCAACATGGTATGTGATATTGGAGGAGGCACAACAGAGGTTTCAGTGATTTCCTTGGGCGGCATGGTTGTTACTAACGCAATAAGGCTTGGTGGAGATGAATTTGATGCTGCAATTATAAAGCATGTTAGGTCTGTGCACAACCTTATTATTGGGGAGCATACTGCTGAACGGCTTAAAATAGAAATAGGAAATGCTTCCCCTGAAAAAAACATAGAGAAGGTTGAAGTTAAGGGCACGGATGCTATTACTGGGCTTCCTCGTAGACTTGAAATTGATTCAGTTGAAGTAAGGGAAGCCCTTAAAACGCCCGTATCCCAAATTATTGAAGAAATTAAAAGAACGCTTGCGCAAACTCCTGCTGAGCTGAATGCTGATATTGTAGAGAGAGGCATTGTAATGACAGGCGGTGGGGCGCTCTTGAAGGGATTGCCCAAGCTTATTTCTAAAGAAACGGGTGTGCCTGTCATTGTAGCTGAAAATCCAATGGACTGCGTGGCAATTGGAGCTGGAGAGTATTATGAAAGCTATAAGGGTATGTCCGTAGGAAGAAGCGTATACGACGAACTAAATAAATAAACTAGGTAGCGGCAAAATATGAGGCGCGGAAAGTTTTCGCTAAAGCTGCGCAATGATTTTTTCCTTTTGCTAGCTTATGTAGTTGTATCGTGCGTTTTTCTCTATTTTTCAAGCGGAGGGATTACTGCAAACTTGAGAGAAGCTGGATTTTCTGCCTTCTCTAGAATACAGCTTGGCTTTTATTCCATAGGCTCTTTTTTTTCAGGAACAGTAAATGCAATAAAAGAGCTTTCAGACTTAAGGGAAAAATACGCCCTTCTTGAAAAAAGGCTTGAAGAGTATGAAGCAGTTCAGCATTCAAATATTACAGTGCGACGGGAAAATGAAAGGCTTAGAAAAATCCTTTCTTTTTCGCAAGCTATTCCTGTAAAAAACATATCTGCAGAAATCATAGGCAGAGATCCTTTTAGCTTATATTCAGGGATTACCGTCAACAAGGGCGCAAGGCATGGCGTTAAAAAGGATATGCCCGTCATTTCATTCCAGGATACGCCTTATAGAGGTGGACTAGTAGGAAAGGTTGTCCAAGTTGGAACATCCACGTGCATGATAATGCCTTTGTACGACCTTCAATGCTATGTTCCTTCAAAAATGGAAAGTAGCCGATTCTACGGCATTGTAAACGGGCAGGGAAATAGGGATTTAGCCCTTGTCATGCGCTATGTTCCCAAAAGGGCTCAAGAGGAAATTAAAACTGGCGAGCTCATTGTAACATCCGGAGAAAACAGCACGTATCTGCCTGACATTGCTGTAGGTGTTGTGGCGGGCATCAATTCCAATGACTATGAAAACCTAATAGAGATAATTGTAAATCCTGCAATTGATTTTTCAAGGCTTGATTCGGTTTTCATTCTTGATACAGGGCATGAAGAGAGCAGTGATATCGCAGGAACGGGCGAATGGTAAAGGTAATTTTTTGCTCAATTCTTGCCGCATTGTTTTTTGCTCTTATTCAGGCTTCAGTGCTTTCAAATCTTACAATACTGCCTGCTATCCCTGACTTGGTTTTACTTCTTGTCTTATATGTTTCCCTTAAAAATGGTGGCGCTTGCGGATGCACGTCAGGCTTCCTTTCAGGGATAATTATGGATTTTGCATCTGCTTCGCCCCTTGGCTTGAATGCTATAACAAAAACAATAGCGGGCTTTGTTACCGGAAAATTTAATCCAGCCTTTATGCAGCAGAAGTTTTTTGTTCCGGTTGCTGTAGCCATAGGCTCAACTCTTCTAAAGGCTATTTTAATGATTGTGCTGGCGTTTTTTTTTGGCGACAAAATCATTAGATATGGAATTGTATCCTCTATGCTTTGGTTTGAAGTTGCAGCTAATGCTATTTGCGCTCCTTTTATGTTTATGCTGCTGAATGCTTTTAAGCCGCTTTTTATAATGAAAGGGGTGGAAGATCAAATAAAATGAAAAAAAACGAAAAAAGCTCAAGACTTAAATTTTTATCCGCTATAATAGTTTTCATTCTCTGTGCTTATACTTTAAAGCTTTTTTCCCTGCAAATAATAAATGGCGAATCCTACCAGACGATGTCAAGAAATATTTCTCAGCGCACAAGAAGAATTACAGCCTTGCGCGGAGAAATCTACGATAGGCACGCTTCTATGCCGCTTGTGCTTAATGTTGACGCCTTTGCGGTTATGGTTACTCCAGGAGAAGTTCCAGAAGAGAAATTCCAAAATGTTGTAGATAAAATTTCAACTCTTCTTGGTATGATGCCTTCTGAGGTATTAAAAAAAATACCTGATAGTCTTAAAAGATCTTTTACGCAAATAGAGCTTAATGCGAGCGTGTCGTATGAAACTATATCTCAAATTGCAGAAAGCATTGACGAGCTTCCAGGCATTAGCTGGCATTATAAGCCTGTAAGAAACTATATTGAAACGGGCTCAATTTCTCATGTGCTAGGCTATGTTGGTGCAATAACAAACGA